>JALOKO010000052.1 GCA_025456495.1 Bryobacterales bacterium
CCGCGCGCACGCCGGGGAAATCGCCGGAGTAATCGTCACCCTGCCGAACTTTGGCGACGAAAAGACCGTGGCCGAGACCTTGCGAATGGCCGATCTGGGTGTGCCGGTGCTGATCCACGCCTTCCCCGATACGCCTGGCAAGATGCTCATCAGTGATCGGCGCGACAGCTTCTGCGGCAAGATGTCGGTGTGCAATAACCTGCGGCAGTATGGCATCCCCTACTCGCTCACCTCCCTGCACTGCGAGGCGCCCGGTTCTGCGGAGTTTGCCTGTGACCTCTCCTGGTTTGCCAGCGTCTGCCGTGTTGTGAATGGCCTCAAGCGCCTACGCATTGGGGCCATTGGCGCACGGCCGGCAGCTTTCAATACCGTTCGCTACAGCGAGAAGATCCTGGAAAGGCACGGCATCACCGTCGAGCCCATCGACCTTTCCGAGATCTTCGGGCGCATCGCCCGGTTGGCCGATGACGCCGCGGCGGTGAGCGAGAAGCTGGCCAGCATCCAGGGTTATGTAGATACCAGCGCCGTCCCCGCCGCCTCGCTGTTGAAGATGGCCAAGCTGGGCGTGGTGGTCACCGAATGGATGCAGCAGAACGACCTGGCGATTTCCGCCATCCAATGCTGGACCTCGATGGAGGAATACTTCGGCGTCGTCCCCTGCACGGTGATGAGCCAGATGAGCGAGAACCTCATGTCCAGCGCCTGCGAAGTGGATATCGCGGGCGTCATCGGCATGCATGCCCTGCAGTTGGCGTCGCAAAGTCCTAGCGCTTTGCTGGATTGGAACAACAACTACGGCGGCGACCCCGACAAGGCCGTCTGCTTCCACTGCTCCAACCTGCCCAAGAGCTTCTTTGCCGACGTGAAGATGGATTACCAGGAAATCATCGCCGGAACCGTGGGCAAGCTGAATACCTTCGGAACCTGCGTGGGCCGCGTGAAGGCCTCCCCGATGAGCTTTGCGCGCTTCTCCACGGATGATGTGACGGGAAGGATCCGCGGCTATCTGGGAGAGGGGGAATTCACTGAGGATTCGCTGGAGACCTTCGGCGGCGCCGGTGTGGTGCGCATCGAGGGCATGCAGAAGCTGCTACGCTACATCTGCGAAGAAGGGTTTGAACACCACGTGGCGGCCAATCTCAGCCGGTCCGCCGGGGCCGTTCATGAGGCTGCAACCCGCTATTTGGGATGGGACGTGTACCGGCACGAAGCGTAGAAACCCACGATGGACGGACCGTGAAGGGATACAGCGATGAGTATTGTGGCAGGCGTGGATTTCGGCACCTTGACGGTGAGGGTGTCGATTGTGGATTCCAGCAAAGGACGCCTGGGCAGCGGCGTATCCGAGTACCCCCTCTTCCGCAAGCCGGAAGATCCAGACCACGCCACCCAGAGCCATGCTGACCATCTGCGCGCTCTGGCGGAGGCCACGCGGCGGGCGCTGGCCGCCGCCCAGGTCCCGGGGGATGCCGTGGAGGCTCTGGCCATCGACACCACTGGATCAAGCGTCATTCCCGTCGATGCCCAACTCCAGCCGCTGGGTGACTACTACCTGTGGTGCGATCATCGCGCCTGGCGCGAGGCCCTGGAGATTACGGCCAAAGCCCATGAATACGGCTTGGCCGCCATTGAATGGTGTGGCGGCGTTTACTCCTCAGAATGGGGCTTCAGTAAGCTGCTGCACTGGCTGCGCCAGAACCCTGACAAGCGCGAACGCTTCGCCACCGCGCTGGAACACTGCGACTACATCGCCGCGGTGCTGTGCGGCGTGACTCAAGTGGAGGAGTTGCCGCGCAGCGTCTGCGCCATGGGCCACAAGTGGTTGTGGAACGAGTCCCTGGGCGGACTGCCGCCGGAAGACTTCCTGGTGATGCTGGATCCGGTGATGGCTGGGGTCCGCGCCAAGATCAGCGGGAAGTACCAAACCTCCGACAAGCTGGCAGGCCATCTCACCGCAGAGTGGGCCTCCACACTGGGCCTCCGGCCCGGCATCCCCATTCCTGTGGGAGCCTTCGACGCTCACTGGGACGCCATTGGCGCCGGCTGCCGTTTGGGCGACGTGGTGAACGTGATTGGCACCTCAACGTGCATCATCGCCATCAGCGACGAGGCCCGCCTGGTGCCGGGCGTCTGCGGCGTGGTGCCCGGCTCAGTGCATCCGGGCAAGACCGGTATTGAGGCCGGTCTCTCGGCCACCGGCGACATCTTCGACGCCATCGCCCGCCGAGCTGGAAGCACCGTTGCCGCGCTGTCCGAAGGGCTGGAGGCCTACGTCGCTGGACAAACCGGCCTGCTGCGGATGACCTGGGATAACGGCGACCGCACGGTCCTGGTGAACCCCGAATTGGGCGGCATCACGCTGGGATGGAAACTCACCCATACCGCGCAGGACGAGTTGTTCGCCGCCATTGAGGGGACCGCCTTCCACACCCGGGTGATTCTGGAGCGCATGGAGGAGCACGGCGCGCCCATCCATCGCGTGATCAACGGCGGGGGCATTCCCCAACGCAATGACGTGCTGAACCGCATCTACGCCAACGTCCTGAACAAGCCCGTGCTGGTGCCTGCCAGTGAAGTCACCAGCCTGGGGTCGGCCATCTTCGCTTTCCTGGCTGCGGGCGCCTTCGCCACGGTGGAAGAGGCCCAGGACGCCCTGTGTCCGGAGTTCCGCATCGTGCAGCCAGACCCGGTGGCAGTGGAAACCTACGAGCGGTTGTTCGCCCTCTACCGCAAGCTCTACTTCGGGATGGGCCTGCGCACTGCGGCCCCCAGCGGGTTTGGTGACGTGCTGCCGCAACTGCGCCTGATTGCCGAGGCGGCGCGCAAGGGCGAAGCGGCGCGCAAAGGGAAGGGACATGCTTAAGGCACTGAAGGAAGAGGTGTTGGAGGCCAATCTGGAGGTGGTGCGGCGCGGGCTGGTGCTGTACACCTTCGGCAACGCCAGCGGTATCGATCGCAAGCGCGGCCTGGTGGTGATCAAGCCCAGCGGCGTGGACTACGCGCGTCTGAAGGCCAGCGACATGGTGGTGCTGGATCTCGATGGCAAGGTGGTGGAAGGGCGGTACCGTCCGTCCTCTGACACCGCCACGCACCTGGTGCTGTACCGCGCCTTCGAAGGCGTTGGTGGCATTGTCCATACCCATTCCCGCGCCGCTACTGCCTGGGCGCAAGCCCAGCGCGAGATCCCCTGCCTGGGCACTACCCATGCCGACTACTTCCACGGCGCCATTCCCGTCACCCCGGAGCTGAGCGCCGAGGAAATCCATGAAGGATACGAGGCTAACACGGGCCACGCCATCGTGCGGCGCTTCGCGGAACTGGACCCGCTAGCGATTCCGGCGGTGCTCGTGGCTGGGCACGCGCCCTTTGTTTGGGGGCCAACCCCGGCCGGCGCCGCCAGCAATGCCGTAATCCTGGAAGAGGTGGCCCACCTGGCCATGCAGACAATGGCCCTGCGCAGCGACTGCCCCTCCCTCCCAGGCTGCCTCCACGACAAGCACTTTCTTCGCAAGCACGGGGCGAGTGCGTACTACGGACAGCAGTAACTGCCAGAATTGCGATCCCATGGGATTAAGGGGCGATTTTTGCCCCTATGTCGGCAACAGTACTCTTGTTCCTAGCGAAGATAGTCCCAAACGGAAGCGCGACGCCCCTGGAGATCGAGTGAAACGATTAGGGCGCTCTAGCGAAATCGAATATCTCTTTTTTTAACAGTTGTTTGTAGGAGAATCGGACCGGGCCGAAGGAGGGGCGACATCCACCCAAAAATTGGATATTCGGGAACCTGGATACCAAAGGTACTAGAGGATCTAGGAGATACAATTTCTAAGAATAGGGACAATTTTCTTCGTTTGTTAACCACTTCCCCGGTAGACTCGATGATGTAACGCGACGGGCATCACCCGTTGACGTTCGATCACTTGAGGGGAATTGTGATGCGCATGTTTAGATTTTTTTCTCTTTTCGCGGGAGCGCTCTTGTGCGCCGTCTCCGCAATGGCATCGCCTGTGGAGTTCTGTAGCTCCGGTGGCGTCGGTGGCGTAGTCGGCTACGTCTCTGGAAATTCCTGGACCAACGGCGGTATTGGAATCACCAGTAATCCGGGTGGCCCCAACTGCAAGTCGAAGAGCTACACGGATCCCTCTTCCGGCACCGTATTCGGTCTGGGTGTTTCGGGTGGCCGAACCGGCGATGAGATTGACTTTAGAGAGTCCATCAAATTGGACTTCGGCCCTGGCCCCGGCGCCACGGTGAACTCTTTCGAGATCATCGTGTTCTTCAACGGCCCGGAATTCAATGATCCCCGCGAAAAGGGCATCCTGGCTGTGGTCTTTGCCAACGGCACGGAGAGTGAGTTCTACTTCGAAGCAGATGCGCAACCCAGCACGACCGGCCTGAGCAGCAATCTCGGCGGCTCTTGGACGAACAGATCCCCCATGACGAGTGCGGGCGCCGGCTGGTTCGAGTTCACCAATCCTTTTGGAGATCAGGCGGTTCGTTCGCTGAAGTTCCTTTCGGTCGATCGTCCCACCAGCAGCAACAATTCTGACTACGCCCTCAAGAACCTGGCCTACACCACTGCGGTGACGGAGCCGGTTCCTGAGCCCACCACCTACGCCCTGATGGGCCTTGGCCTGCTGGGTTTGGCGGTGATGCGTCGTCGCAAGAGCGCAAACGCCTAAACAACCGGTTCACGGAGTGAGGCTCTTAGCCCCGCTCATGGGAAATCGAAAACGGGCAGGGGTTGATTCCCGCTTGGAATCAACCCCTGCCCGTTTTCCATTGTGATGCAAGCCGCGCCCGCGAAAAGCGCGCCCGCGTAGCCCGGAGGTGTGTGGTTCCAACCGGCCCGGCCAACTCCAGGCAGGTCCAGCCCAAACGCTCGCGGTTATCAACTGTGGGGAGGAAGCAGCAGGCGGCGCCCTAGACGGCCACCTTTTTCGACGAGCGCAGCACCTGCTTGATGCCGCGAATCGCTTGGCGCGTACGGTGCTCGTTCTCGATGAGGGCGAACCGGACGTGGTTTTCGCCGCCGGGGCCGAAGCCGATGCCCGGCGAAACCGCCGTCAGAGCCTCGCTCATCAGCAGCTTGGAAAACTCCAGCGACCCCAGGTCCTCGAAGGCCTCCGGCAGCTTGGCCCACAGAAACATGGACGCCTTCGGGGGCTCCACCGGCCACCCTGCCTCTTGCAGTCCCTTCACCAGCACGTCGCGCCGCTTGCGGTAAGTCTCGCGGATCTCGGCGCTGTAACTCATGCACTCGCGCAGCCCAATGATGCTGGCGATCTGCAGCGGCTGGAAGATGCCGTAATCCAGATAGCTCTTGATGCGGGAGAGCGCATAGATCATCTTGGGGTTACCCAGGCAGAAGGCCACCCGCCATCCGGCCATGTTGAAGCTCTTGGTCATCGAGTAGATCTCGACGGCCACCTCCTTGGCGCCCTCCACCTGCAGGATGC
Source organism: Bryobacterales bacterium (assembly GCA_025456495.1). Lineage (GTDB taxonomy): Bacteria > Acidobacteriota > Terriglobia > Bryobacterales > Bryobacteraceae > JACTMJ01. The sequence continues at coordinate 5,460 of JALOKO010000052.1, forward strand.
TGGGCGGCTTATAGCCATCAAAGTAGATATCGGCGTAGGCGAAGTCGTTAATCACCATCGTGCCGTGCTTGCTGGCCAGCCAAATGAGGTGGCGGTAGAAATCCAGGTCCACACACGCGCCGGTGGGGTTATGTGGAAAGCTCACCAGCACCATACGTGGCTTGGGAGCGATGGTGCGGAAGGCATCCTCCAACTGGTTCAGGAACTCATTGGGGTTGTCCACCGGCAGCATGTAGTTGTGCCCCTCGGCCATCAGCACGCCGTACTGGTGGATGGGATAGCAAGGGTTGGGGCTGATCACCAGGTCGCCCGGGCCAATGACGGCAAACAGCAGGTGGGCGAGGGCATCCTTGGCGCCCATGGTGACGATGGCTTCGGATTCAGAATCAAGAGCCACGCCGTATTCGCGGGCATAGTGCGCCACAATCTCCTGCCGCAAACGCGGAATGCCGCGCGACATGGAGTAGCGGTGGTTGCGGGGATTCTGGATGGCTTCGATGGCCTTTTCCACGACGGGCTCCGGCGACGCGCCGTCCGGGTTTCCCATGCCGAAATCGACGACATCCTGGCCTGCTGCGCGCAGCTTCGCCTTCATCTCGTTGATGACGGCAAACACGTAGGGCGGCAGTTTGCTGATCCGGTAAAACTCCCCATCAGGTAAAGGCATAGCGTACTCTCCATTGTAGGGAATTTGCACCACCGGCGCGAAGCCATGCCATTTCAGAAAGGCGCTTTCGACCGAAAAGGCGTTGACCTCTGCTCAGCGCCACGAGGTTAGGGGGCTTGAAGCTGTCGTCAGGTTTTGCCTCATGGCCAAAGATCGTTTTCCCGAACTGGCGGGAATGACCAACGATTCCTCGGGCTTGCGTTTACTCCGGAGTGGGCGAAGAGCTGCTCTCTTCCTGGGCCTCAAATCTAAGAAGAATTTGACGCGCTGGTGGGATTACCCGTGATACATGCTTGATCTCTGTCCTGGTGCTTAACTTTCCAGTTGGGGTTCTGCTCGTTACGGACTCGACCTTGGCCTGAATTAGGGATCCTGCGCTAAACGCGATATCGCCACTTTCAACCTTTCTAACAAAGTTTGCGTCCTTCATCGCGGCAGAAATCCGATTGTCACCGTCTGTGAGTCGCCACACATAATCGCCTGTGAAAGAGGGACTTAGTACGCCAAAGACGCGTTCATACTCTGATGTATGCAGTGGTTCGAGCTCATCACCCTGTTCAGATAAAGAGAGCATTGCTGGTAGGTCTTCCTTTTCGATCTTAGTAGAGAACTGTTGATCGGCCCCGGGTTTCAAGAAGGTAATCTCTGATATTCCACTACGCTCCAGCGGGCGCACCATGTCTTTTACGGCGGATAGCACCCTAAGGTCGTTGTAGAGGTTGGCAACATCCCGACTAACTTCAATTCGATCGCCATCGGGAAGTTCGAGAGACACCCTGCCGTCACTAAGTACGGTGCCTCTTCTTGGCCTCCGCCCACCTAGTCGCTTCAGAAGTGCCAGGAATCCGATTCCACCCCGCTTAGCAACATCACCCCAGAACCCCAGCGTTTCTATAAGATCCTTGGCATCCTTGAGTTCCCCACCCAACAGCGCCCTCGTCTGTGCAAGAAACGAGACGCTGACTTGCACGAAGCTCTCGAATGACCCCGTCCTAAAATCAGCCTTGAGTCGGACAGCAGCATCCGCACTCTCACCATTGAGAACTCGATTCGCTTCTTCAATCAGGTGCCCAACCGCCAACGCGGCTGGCGCAAAGTCGCGGATGTCAATGCTGCCATCTTGGACAGCTTCCCCGTCAAATTTGAAGGTGAAGGTCTCGGCGCTCATAGGAAGCAGCATACACCATCTATGTTCGCAGAACGACAAACGCAAATGAACGGTCCTGAGCAACCGTCACGCTGAAGCTCGAAACCCTGTCCCACCACCCGACCCCACGGCCAGCTGCACGCGTGGCCCACATTCGCTGTAGCCTAAAGAGGAGCACGCGCATGACCTTAGCGATCGCGATTCTGGTGGCTTACGTTTTGGGTTCCATCCCGTTTGGACTGGTGCTGGTGCGCTGGCGCACGGGCCTGGATGTCCGCAGCAAAGGCAGCGGCAACATTGGCGCAACCAACGTGGCGCGCACGGCCGGCCGAGGACTGGGGATCCTCACCCTGGCGCTGGACGTGGGGAAGGGCGCCGCGGCGGTTTGGATGGCTGACCTGCTCAGCGCCGGCGATCCTGTCACTATGGCCGCCGCCACCTTTGCCGTGCTTTGCGGTCACATGTTCCCGGTGTGGTTGAAGTTTCAGGGCGGCAAGGCCGTGGCCAGTGCGCTGGGCGCCTTTCTGGTGCTTACCCCGTGGGCGATGCTGGCCACCATGCTGGTCTTCGCGCCACTCATCTGGAAGACCCGCATTGTTTCACTGTCCTCCATTGTGGCGGCAGCGATTCTGCCATTGGGCGTCTGGCTACTGACGCACAACGTGTTGTATCTGGTGGTGGCGGCCGCCAGCGCGGCACTGATCATCTATAAGCACAAGGGCAATATCGCCCGGCTGCGGGCGGGCACGGAGAATCGATTAGGGAGCAGAGCCTGATGGAGACATTGGCTGTTGTCGGGGCAGGCAGTTGGGGTACCGCGCTGGCGATTGCCCTGGCGCCCAAAACCACCCGATTGCACCTTTGGGTGCGAGAACACGAGATCGCGGAGACCATCAATCGCAAGCGGCGCAACATGGCCTATCTGCCGGACTTCCCCATTCCGTCCAATGTGGAAGCCTTCACCGGCTATGAGGACTGCCTGCACGGGGCGGAGATGGTGGTGCTGGCGCCGCCCTCGCACGCCATGCGCCGCCTGGTGCTATACGCCCTGCCCTGGCTGCGGGCCGACGCCATCCTGGTGAGCGCCACCAAGGGGCTGGAAGAGAACACCCATGCAAGGATGAGCGAGGTGATTACGGAGGTGACCTCCACGGCCTTCCAGCCGCGTCTGGCCGTGCTTTCTGGCCCGAGCTTTGCCAAGGAAGTGGCAGCGGGCGAACCCGCGGCGCTGGTTGTGGCCTCCCGCGATGCGGACGTGGCGCGGACGGTGCAAGAGGCGCTCTCGGGCAATCCTTTGCGTCTCTACACCAATGACGACCCGGTGGGGGTGGAGTTAGGCGCGTCGCTGAAAAATGTGATCGCCATCGCGGCTGGGGTCTGCGCGGGGCTGGGATTGGGCAGCAATCCTCGGGCGGCTTTGGTGAGCCGGGGTTTGGCGGAGATCACCCGCCTTGCGGTGGCCATGGGTGGTAAGCCCCAAACCCTGGCGGGCCTGGCCGGACTGGGCGACCTGGTGCTCACCTGCATGGGGGACCTGTCGCGCAACCGCAACCTGGGCATCCAACTGGCCAAAGGACTTGCGTTGGGAGAGATCCTCAACGGCATGACGATGGTGGCCGAAGGCGTGAACACCACCTTCGCCGCGCTGGAACTGGCCCAGAGCGTGGGAGTGGAGATGCCCATCACGGCGCAAATGGCGTTGGTACTCAAAGGGCAGCGTACCCCGGAAGCGGCGCTCCGCGAGTTGATGGAGCGCATGCCACGACCCGAGTGAGAGACGCCGCTCAGGCGCCCAGCCGCAGCATCTGCCGCTGTACCTCACCGGTGGTGTCGGCGCTGCCGTTGCGCACGAAGACGTTGAACTCACTGCGGATGCCGAATTCCGGCAGGTAGATCCCGGGCTCCACCGAAAAGCACGTGTAGTCCATCAGGCGGCGGGTGTCGTGCGTTTCCAGGTTGTCCATGTTTGCGCCGGTTCCATGCACCGAAGTATCAATCGAGTGGCCGGTGCGATGGATAAAGTAGTCCGCATACCCCGCCTCGCGGATGTGGCCTCGAACCGCGTCATCCACCTCAAAGCCCATGGGAGCGTTGCCGCTTTCCATGCGCTGTCTGGCGAGAGCGAAACCAGCGTCCCGCGCGCCGGTAACGAGGTCGAAGACCTGCAGCATCGGCTCAGGAATCTGGTGGCCGCAATATCCCACCCAGGTGATGTCGTAGTAGATGGCGTCCGGTTCGCGCAGCTTGGCCCACATATCAATCAACACCAGATCGCCGGGACGGATGGGGGTTGTTCGTTCGGCGGATGGCTCGTAGTGCGGATCGCTCGCGTTGGCGTTCACGGCGACAATGGGGCCATGGTCGGTCACCATCCCATGGGCGGCGAAGCCATCGCGAAGAAACTGCTGCACCTCAAATTCGTGGACCGGGCTCCCGTTCCGCAGGCGGTCGTCAATCAGAGCGAAGGCGCTGGCGCGGAGCTTGTCCATGCGGCGGCCTGCCTCAAGATGCAGCTCGTACTGGGTGTGGGTGAGCTGCGCGTGGAAGCGCTGGACGAGATTGGCGGAACCGCGGACATCCACACCGAAGCTGCGGACCAGATCCACGGTACCTGCATCCACCATCGCGACATAGGGGATGTCGCAGAACTGAGAGTGCTGCATGGCCACCACGCGGGCCTCGCCCAACAGGGCAGGCAAGGCCTGGCGCTGCTCCTGCCATCCGCTGTACAGGTGCTTCTCGCCCGGTAGTGAATCCAGGTGATGCGCTTCAATGCGATGCACCAGCCCGCGCGGAGCGCCGTGGGCAGGGATGAAGTAATACCAGCGGCGTGTCACGCTCAAGTGATCGGGCAGACCCAGGATGCGGTAGGCCAGGGGATCCCGCCGATGGTGGTCGTAAAAGAGCCACCCGTCCAACTGCTCTGCGCGCAGCGCTTCTTGCATGGCTTCCAGATTCATCATGAGTCTCCCTACCCGCCGGGCGCGATTACCGACGCGCCGGTTACTTCAGGCGTCTCCACGGCCACCCGGACCTCCAGGTCAATCAAGCCGGCCACCGCGCGCGTGTTGGCCACGGAGAAGCGCAGCAGATCGTCGCGCCAATCCTGGCTGCGGCCGTCGGCATACTGGCTGGCCACCGTCAGCGTATACTCATTGCGCGGCAGGCGGCAAGGGAACGTGAACAGGAAGCGGCGGCGCTCCCCGGCAGCGGCTGGCGTGGAGGGCAGGCCCTCCACGCGGGTATTGGTCCCGAAGACATCCAGGCCATTGCGGTTCCGCAGCAGAAAGCCGGCCATGGGACCGTCCACGGCACGCAGGAACTCGACTTCCACGATCACCTGGACGGTCTGTCCGGCTTCCACTACCCGCACCGGGTTTCCCTCTACGTCAGCCAACTCAACGGCGCGGATGCGGCTGGCCCCATCGCCATGCCGGTGGCTGTGCGCATCGGCTGCGGGAGCGGCATCCATGCGGGGGTCGCTTGCGGGCGCTTCGGGCAGCGCGGCAGGGCCGCCATCGGGAGCCAGCACCATGCCCACGTAGCGGTTGACGACGTCACTGGGCGCGCCTTCGGCAAGCACCTGCCCCTGGTAAAGAAACCACGCGCGATTTGCCAGTTGTTTCACCAGCGCGAGATCGTGCGACACAAACAGAATCGTGACGCCCTGCTGTCGGAACTCCTCAAACTTGCGGATGCAGCGATTGGCGAACACCGCATCGCCCACTGCCAGCGCCTCGTCCACAATCAGGATGTCGGGTTCCACATGGATGGCTGTGGCGAACGCTAACCGCACATACATGCCGCTGGAGTACTCCTTCACCGGGCGGTAGAGGAAGTCGCCGACACCAGCGAATTCGGCAATACGCGGGAAGGCTTTATCGATGGCTGCGCGACTCAACCCCATCACTTCGGCGTTGATGCGGACGTTTTCCGCGCCGGTGAGCTCTGGATTGAAACCAGCCCCAAGTTCCAGCAGAGAAGCAATGCGCCCCTCCGAGAGCACACGTCCCGCGCTGGGCGGAATCACGCCACAGATGATCTGCAGCAAGGTGCTCTTGCCGCTTCCGTTAGGCCCGATGAAGGCGGCCACCTCACCGCGTTCGATACGCAGCGACACGTTGCGTAGAGCGTGGAAATCGCGGTGCAGCCTGCGCCCGCCGGGAACCACCGCCTCCACCAGCCGGTGGATGGGCTTCTGGTACAGCGGGTAGACCTTGGAGACGTTCTGGACCTCAATCACCCTGGCGGAACCTCAAGCACACTGTAGGCGACAACACTGGAGCGCGACAACACTGGGCTAAGGATACCGCGCACCGCAGAGGCCACACAACGGATGGGCCAGTCCAGGTGATTTCCGACAGAACGGAAAAGGACAGAACCTACCAATCCACCACACTGCCATCGTCAGCGTCGTAGCTTTCCTGATTGCGCCAGTCGTGGCCGATCTTGTCGGCCATCAGGTTCTCGTCCAACTCGATGCCCAATCCCGGGCCATCTGGCAGATCAAGGTAACCTCCACGAACCGTAAAAGGCTTCTTCAGGTATCCCTCGCCCAAGGAGACCTGCTCCTGACACAGGAAGTTGGGGATGGAGGCGGCCAGTTGCACACCCGCCGCCAGGGAAATCGGCCCAAGCGGATTATGCGGCGCCATGGACGCGTAGTAGGCCTCGGCCATTCCGGCAATGATGCGGCACTCGGTGATGCCGCCCGCGTGGCAGAGGTCCGGTTGCAGGATGACCGCGGCGTGTTTCTCCAGTACCTCGCGGAAGCCCCACTTGGTGAAAACGCGCTCTCCGGTGGCAATGGGCAGGTGAGTGCCGCGGGCAATCTCCGCCATCACATCGTGGTTCTGGGCCTGGCACGGTTCTTCCACGAACATGGGGTTGTACGGCTCAAGACCTTTGATGAGCAGCTTCGCCGTCGCGGGACTGATGGCGCCATGGAAATCGATGCCGATATCGATATCCTCGCCCATGGCAGCGCGCAATTCTGCGAACTTCTCGACGGCGTAACGGACCTCAGCGGGAGTCTCCACAAAGCGCGAGGGGCGGCGCTTGGCCGGGCCTGTCTTGAACGCCGTGAAGCCCTGGGCCTTCTTTTCGCGCATCGCCTCCGGGGTG
>JALOKO010000483.1 GCA_025456495.1 Bryobacterales bacterium
GGACTACGCCGCCCGCGTGGTGATGGTGGTCCGTGGTGACTCGCTGGCTGCCAAGATGTCGCACTATCTGGTGGAACGCATTGAGGCTTCGCCGAACATCGATGTGTTGACAAGCAGTGAGATCAGTCGCTGTGCAGGCGAGGATCACCTGGAGACTGTCACCGTGAGGAATCGACAGACCGGCGAGGAGCGCGTGGAACCGTCCAACTACGTCTTCGTGTTCATCGGCGCCGCGCCGCGCACTTCCTGGCTGGGCGATATGGTGGCGCGGGACCGGCTGGGCTTCGTGCTGACGGGGCCGGATCTGAAGCCGGAACAGCACCTCAGGCACTGGCCGCTGGAGCGGTCCCCGTTCCTGTTGGAGGCCAGCGTGCCGGGGGTGTTTGCAGCGGGCGACGTGCGCCACGAGAGCGTCAAGCGCGTGGCTTCAGCAGTGGGCGAAGGGTCAGTGGCGGTGCATTTCGTGCATCAGCATTTGGCAACCCTATAGAGCGTGAAGGAGGGCCGGGCGATGATGGAATCCGATACCGTTCGTGGGGATGTCGCTCCCACGCGGACCGCTGACTGGGTAAGCGCCCGAACTCTGGATCCAGGCGCGCTTGCAACCGTGCGCCTGCTGGAGGGGTTGGCTGCGTCGCAAATTGAATGGCTTCTGAGTAAGGCCGAGTACGCGGTAATGGAACCCGGGGAGCGTGGCTTTGACGAGGGCTCCCCAGCCGATCATCTCTATCTGCTGCTGGATGGACAGGTGCAGTTCCAGATTGCCAGTGATGGCGTGCTGATCTACGCCGGCGATATGAGCGGGGGCGAGGTGGGCGGCGTGCTTCCCTATTCCCGCATGACCCACCATACCGGCACCGCGGTGGCGCTGTTGCGCAGCCAGATCCTGCGGATTCATCGCAATTGCTTTCCCGAGATGAGCGTTCAAATTCCGGAACTGGTGCAACGCCTCGTGGGCGTGATGTCTGATCGCGTGCGCGAGGCCACTCGCCTGCAACAGCAGCGCGAGAAGATGATGGCGCTAGGCAAGCTTTCGGCAGGGTTGGCGCATGAGCTGAACAACCCGGCGGCAGCCATCCGCAGCAGCACCACCGAATTGCTTGAGCGCCTATCGCTGATGCCAGAGCGCGTGGTGCGTCTTGGCCGCCACAACGTGAGCGAAGAGCAGTTGATGTCTCTCAGCCGCCTGCCGGAAATCCTGCTGATGCAGCGGAACCCGCAACTGAAGGCGCTGGAGCGTTCGCGTCGTGAAGATGCGATTGCTGACTGGCTGGACGCGCGCGGCGTCAGCGGTGGCTGGAAAATGGCCGAGACTTTTGTGGACGCGGGTTTCACGCCTGCCTGCCTGGATGACATCGCCTCGCAAACGCCTCCCGGCGCCATCGGCGATGTCCTATGTTGGGTGGAAGGGCACACGGCCATCTTCAACCTGGTGCGCGAAGTGGCGTCCGCCACCGAACGCATCTCCAGCCTGCTGTCCAGCGTGAAGAGCTATTCCCACATGGATCGCGCGGCCAACAAACAACACACCCACGTGCATGAGGGCCTGGATGCCACCCTTACCATGCTGGGCCATAAACTGCGCAACAAGAATGTGCAGGTTGAGAAGGCCTATGGCGAGGGGGTCCCGGCGGTGTTTGCGCTTCCAGGGGAATTGAACCAGGTCTGGACCAACCTGCTGGATAACGCCGTGGATGCCATGCCCGCTGAGGGCGGCACGCTGCGCGTTGAAACCACGCATACCGGCAATGCGGTGGTGGTGACCATTACCGATAACGGCAGCGGCATTCCCGAGGATCTGCAGGGACGCATTTTTGAGCCGTTCTTCACCACCAAGCCCGTGGGGGAAGGCACCGGTTTGGGGCTGGATATCGTCCACCGGATCGTCACCCGTCAGCACCAGGGCTACATCGATGTCGATAGCCGCCCGGGATGCACGAAGTTCACCGTGACGTTGCCCATCGCCGTCGCGGCGTCCATCAACGCCACGCCTGCTGGAACCTTGCCAACAGCGCCCGCCGATCCCGTTTAGGCGCGGCTACCAGTGTGTTTCAGGCACAGGCGCCGCAACTCCGCAAGCAAACGCGGCATTGCGGTTTCCGTGGGCTCAGTGTCCTCATACTCCACGGCCAGGTAGCCTTTGTATCCGCTGGCGGCGAACATCCCCGTGAGCTTGTCCCAGTCCGAGGCTACCCGCTGCGTGGAGTCCTCCGCCGCCATCTTGGTTTTGTACTGGGCGGCCACCGCATAGGGCATGCACATCTGAATCTGCTGCACGGGACGCTGCTTGAAGTTGCCGGTATCAAGGTTGATGCCAACGTAATCTGAGTTCACCTTGGAGACGATCTCCACGATGCGTTCGGCGTAGTCCGTGATGCCGCCGTGATTCTCTAAACCCAGAATCACCCCGTGCTTGCCTGCGTAATCCGAGGCGCGACGCAGCACATCCACGCACCAGCCAGCAGCTTCGTCTTCGGTGTGGCCCTTGGGGACGTTGCCCCCGAACACGCGGATGTGACCCGCGCCCAGCTTGGCCGCCACGTCCACCCACTTCATGATTTCCAGCACCTGCTCCTGTCGCTTGCCTGCTTCGGGCTGGCACAGGTTCGTGCGGACCGAAATGCTGTAAATCTCTACACCATTGACGTAGGCCAAGCGCCGTAGCGGCATCAGGAAGGTGTCTTCCGTGGAGGGAAACCAATACACGGTGAGGTCCAGGCCATCCACGTCATGATCAACCGCAATCCGCACGAGGTCAGAATAGGTGAGCGTTTTCGCGGCGAGTTCCTTGCGATAAGAGTATGCGCAAATGGCCGGCTTCAACCGTGCCTTGTTGCCGAACATATCCTGACTGCGCGTGCCCGCCACCAAGGGGGCTGCGGCAGCCAGCAGTGGCAATCCGCCAAGGAGAGTGCGCCGGTTCATGATCGTGATTCCTCCAGAAGTGGGTATGGCCCTTATTGTACCGGTAAGCTTGCGAGAAAAACCGTACCGGAGCCGACGTGCCGGAGTCGACACCCGCAGCGCGGTGTCAATCCGAGGGGCGGCTCCTGGGAGGCGCGCTCGCCTGATAGTCCTGCTGCACACGCTGTGCGAAGTCATGCAACAGCGCACCAATACGCTGGTGCGATGGGGACTGAAACAGCAGGCCCACGTGGTGCTGCTTGTCCATGCGCCAGATGATTTCCGGTTCCTGCCAGTGGGAGGTGTCGGGCCACTCCTGCCGCGCCAGCGACACCAGCAGGCCAGCGTGATCCTGTCGCCAACTGGGGACCGCATATGGCGCCTTGCCGCCCGCCACCTCGATCTTGGCCCATTCCTCCCAGAGATTCACGCCCGTGGCGGCGGCCACCATGTCCGCTACGTGCGCACCACCCACGCGGGCTGCTG
>JALOKO010000484.1 GCA_025456495.1 Bryobacterales bacterium
TGCGCGCTTCAAACTGCCCAGCAGCGGCAGGCTACGCGACTCTCCCGGGTTCAGGAACGGCGCCGCCATCCCCCGCGCCCAGAACAGCAACTCCTCCTCACTGATGCCATCGCGCGGCGCCGGCAACTCGCTGCTTGCATCGCCTTCCCCGTCGAAGTAGCTGTGCAACGTGGACCGCACCTTGGACTCATCAAACAACAACTGCTGGTAGACCTGACCGCACCATTCCTGCGCGCTGAATGAGATCTTCGTGGCCCTTCCCGCGGGTCGACCGTTCACGGCCCGCAACGCGACAAAGACACTGGTCATGACGTTGTAATCGTAGATGCCCGTGGGGAAGTCTTCCATGAGGTTGAGTTTCATCACCGGGAACTCATCCGCCGGTGAGTGCTTGCCTGCGTCAGCCTTCACGCGTGCTTCGTTGGAGAAGGGTTCCGTCACAAAGATGGTGACAGCCGTGCCTTCGCGTGGCTGCCCATAACGCATGGTGCGCAGTGAGTAGCCCGCCAGTTCGGCCTGCCCATCTCCCCACACCTTCCAGAAGGCAGCGTCGTATCGACCAGGAGAATCCTCCACGTTCGCCTTACCTCCCGTGGGCGCGGACGTCGGCGCCACGGGGCCGGGGGGCTGCCCGGCGCCAGCACCCGGTTTCGCTTCACAGCCCACCAGCAGTAGCGCAAGCACCCCAACCACCAGGCCCATCGTCCATGGGGTAATCGCAACGATAGCAGCAATCCGTTTCATCTCAAGTCCTCTCCATCCAAGCGCAAGCAACCGGCCTGCGCCTGATGCTCTGTTCTCTCACTGCAACATTGGCTCAGCCACGCTGCGGAAGCGATTCGCGGCCGAAATCCGACGCACTCCGATTGTCGTGTCCGCATGGGCGTCTTGCACGCGGCTACGGGCAGGGCTATCCTAAACGCACAGCCTCCGTGCGTCGCCCAGCCTCGGCGTAACGGAAGCGGCGGTCGGCTCATCTGTAGAGTGCCGGTCAATGCCGCCCATTGGCGCAAAGCCCTTCCGGGTTGGGCCAGTGGCCGAAAACTACTGCGAGGAATTCACCATGATGCACCGGATCGCTATCCTTGGGATGTTGGCGCTATCCCTGCTACTTCCCTCCTTCAATGGGTACGGCCAAACCAAGACCCTCAAGCCGGGCTTCAACTTCTTCAGCAAAGACCAGGATATCCAGCTTGGACGGGAAGCCGCCGCCCAGGTTGAGCGCGAGATCCCAGTGCTGAACAATCCTGAGATGGAGCGCTGGTTGAACGAACTTGCCAAGCCGCTCATCGCCCAGCCCGAAGCCGGAGACTACCCGTACACCTTCAAGTGGGTGAACGACCCCAACATCAATGCCTTCGCCCTTCCCGGCGGCCCCATCTACATGAATACCGGTCTGCTGTTGCACTCCGACAACGAAGGCCAGGTGGTGGGCGTGCTGGGTCACGAAATCGGGCACGTCGCTCTGCGTCATGGGACGAACCAGGTGTCCCGCGCAAACCTGTTCACGTTGCCCGCCATGATTGGTGCGGCTGCGCTGGGTGATCGCGGCATCCTGGGGCAATTGTCCCAGTTGGGTGTGGGCCTTGGCCTGAACGGCGTGCTGATGAAGTATTCGCGCGGCGCGGAAACACAAAGTGACCAACTGGGCGCGCTGCTGTTGCATCGGGCTGGGTATAACCCGATTGAAATGGCCAATTTCTTTGAGAAGCTGCAGGCGATGTCTGGAAATCGAAACGGCGTAGCGGCTTGGTTTTCCAGCCATCCTAACCCCGGCAATCGCGTGCAGACAATTCAGAAGGAAATCCTCACGTTTGACCGCCGCGAGTACAAACGGGACTCCGGCCAATTCGCGCGTATGAAGGCGATGGCGGGCAAGCTGCCACCACCCCCAGCTGCCGCAAAGCCAGGACAAGGCGGACAACCGGGCGCGGCGCAGGTGCCCATCCCGGCAGCCTCCACCATTGAGGCCCCGTCAACGCGAGGCCGGACGCACTCCTCATCCAGCTTTGAGGTAGCCTATCCCGAAAACTGGCAGGTGTCCAAGGCGCAGCAAGGCGAGGCTGTCACGATCGCGCCTTCGTTCGGCCAGGTACAACTACCCAACGGTCAGGGCGCCTTGGGCTACGGCAGCATGTTCAACGTGCGCGATGGCAACCAGAACCAGCGCCTGGAAGAGATTGCTGCGGCGTTGGAACAAGAGGTGGTCCGCGCCAACCCCGGGCTGGAAATGACTGAGCAGCCCATGCGCATCACTGTCGACGGACGACGAGCCGTGCTGTACATGCTAGCCGGACCGGGTCCTTACCAGAATGTGAAGGAGATCGTCGTGATGGCGGTTGTTGAGCGAAACGCCAACCAGGTGGCCACGGCAATCTTCGTGGCGCCAGAGCGCGACTACAACCGCTTTGAACCAACCTTCAAGAACATGCTTCGCACACTGAAGGTGCGCTGAGCGAAAGGCCATGGCGCAGGAGGGGCATCTGGCGAATTACCAGGTCGCCCCTCCCTGTGGCTGGCCTCTCTGCTGTCCCTTAGAAGCGGACACCACCGCTCACCGGAATCACCTGGCCGGTGATCCAACGCGCATCATCGCTTGCGACGAAGGCGACAACGTCGGCAATGTCCTCAGGCAGCCCCACCCTTCCAAGCGGAGTGACCGACGCCATATAGGACGCGAACTGCCCCTCCCCGTCCATGTCCTTGGCTCCTTCGGTAACCACATAGCCGGGGGATACTGAGTTCACCCGGATCTTTCGGGCGCCCAGTTCCACCGCCAACGCCCTGCTGATGGTGTCCACGGCGCCCTTGGTTGCGCTGTAGACAGCCATACCCGACGGCGGAAGTGTTGCCACAACCGAAGAGATGTTGATGATGCTGCCTCCGGCCTCGGGAAAGCGTTGCACCGCTTCCCGTGTCGCAAACAGCAAGCCCTTCACATTCAAGTCGAAATGCTTGTCGATGTGCTCTTCGGTGATGTCTCCAATGGGCGAACCTACGTACACTCCCGCGTTGTTCACCAAGAGGTTCAATGGCCCGAATGCGGATTGCGCCTGATCGAACAATGCAACTACCTGGTCCTGCCGCGATACATCCGCCTGCACCGCAATGGCCCTGCCCCCATTACCTTGAATCCGTTCCACAACCGCCGCCGCCGCATCCTTGCTGCGCCCGTAATTCACCACTACAGCCGCGCCCTCAGCGGCCAGCCGTGACGCAATCGCCGCGCCAATTCCAAGCGAGGCGCCGGTCACCACGGCTACTTTCCCTTCTAGTCTCGACATTTGAGTCGTCTCCTTCATGAATCCCGATCTTGATCGGACGCAACGGTTTCCTGCGTCCTCTCGGTTAGATCGATTCATATCGATATAGCGATTCATCTATT
>JALOKO010000485.1 GCA_025456495.1 Bryobacterales bacterium
AGCCGCAGGCCCGCCATTTCCCGCGCCGCAACCGCATCATCGCCGGGCTTTCCGCCGGCACCATCGTGGTGGAAGGCGCGCCCAAATCGGGCAGCCTGATCACGGCGCGTATCGCGGCCGATCTGGGCCGCGAAGTGATGGCCGTGCCCGGCAGCCCGCTCGATCCGCGCGCGCAGGGCTGCAACCTGCTCATCCGCGAAGGCGCCACCCTGATCCAGAACGCAGCCGACGTGCTGGAGGCGCTCTCCACCCTCTCCGGCCAGCCCGCCCTGCGCTTCAACGCGGCCGAGCCGCTGCCGCTGCCCGACTTTGGCCCCGCCCTGGCCCCCGATGAGACATGGTACGCTGGCGCCCGCACCGCCATCCTCGCCCTGCTCTCGCCGGCGCCCGTCCACGTGGACGAACTCATCCGCCTCTCCAGGCTCCCCGCCGCCCAGGTGGCGAGCGTGCTGCTGGATCTGGAACTGGAAGGCGCGCTGATCCGGCACGCCGGCGCACGGGTGGCGTTGGGGTGAGGGGCCTTCCCTGCCGGGGGATTGCGCAACGGCTGGCGTATATGTCCGTTAGACATATATCCGGGCGCGCGGTGTGGTGCTGCCGATCTGGTGCACAGCCAAAGGATATGGGGTGAAATGGGTTTTGTATTGCTTCTCGCCCGCCAAAGAACCGGTACAGGTGCCCTGAATACGGCGCTGGAAAAACACCCGAACATCAAATATCTGAATGAAATCTTCAATCAGGATAATGCCAGGCTGGAAACAAGCTTCTTCCGCTTTTACGAACGACAGGTTCGCATGTACGGGCGAAAAATCCTGCCGAATCTGAAATCCGGCATATTCGATCGATATCTGAAGGCCATGGGCGCGCGCTACAACGCGGGCACCCTGATCATTGATGCGAAATACAACAGCCTTCACCATCTCGATGCCAATTGGCGCGGCCCCATCCAGTGCCCGGCGCTGCTGGAAGAATGGATGAACCGCGATATCCCCATCATTCATCTCACCCGCAGAAACCGTTTGAAAACATTTGTGTCGGGCGTGCTGGCCGATATCAACAAGGTGTGGCACGCACGCAATATCACAGACATACACACACGATCGGCAAGGATTGATATTGGCTCGCTGATGCATTTTCTGGATGTGACAGAGAAGGAAGATGAACTCGTCTCGCTCTGGACCAGGCATTACCACAAGATGCTGGAAGTGGACTATAAAGCGCTGTTCACGCCATCCGGAGAGATTGATGATGGCCTTATGCACAACATCCTTGATCTCGTGGGCGAAGCCTATGTGCCCGGCTTGCAGCCAATGATTGTCAAGCAGGCGCCCGTTGCCCTGGCGGAATCGATCGAGAACTTCGATGAAGTGACGCAGGCACTGCACGACACCCGCCACGCGTGGATGTTGACGGACTGACGCCAGGCGCGCGCCGCCCTCCCCGGCCAGCCCGCGCTGCGCTTCAACGCGGCCGAGCCGCCGCCCCTGCCCGACTTTGGCCCCGCCCGGGCCCCCGATGAGTCCTGGTACGCTGGCGCCTGCACCGCCATCCTCGCCCTGCTCTCGCCGGCGCCCGTCCCCAAGCACAAAAATTGGGACGAACGCATCCGCCTCTCCACCCTCCCCGCCGCCCAGGTGGCGAGCGTGCTGCTGGACCTGGAACTGGAAGGCGCGCTGACCCGGCACGCAGGAGCGCGGGTGGCGTTGGGGTGATGGGCGTGGTATCTTTTCCCTCATGAATGTCATGAAGTTTGCTCCGCGCCGCCGCGCCGCCCCTGCCGAACTCGATTCGGTGCGCCTGCGCGTCGACGTGGCGGCCGATGGCATCACCATCCCGGCCGGCGCGGAAGGCGTGGTGGTCGCCGTCTATGGCGATGGCAAGGCGTGCGAGGTTGAATTCGTTGAACCCGTGCATGCCGTGGTGACGGTCGAGCTCAGCCAGATCGCATGACTCGCCTGCCGGGGGCGGATAAGGCGCTCGTTGATCCGCGCAAGATCAGCGCCTATCTGCTCGAGGCAACGCATCCGCAAAACGGCGGCAAGGCGCGATTCTTCCTTGAACATGGCTTCGATGCCGAAACGCTCGCCGCCAGCCTGGCCGGTCACCCCGTGCGCCACCCGGTCGCCAGCCAGCAGACCAGCCCCCACGGCCGCAAGTTCGTGGTGATTTGCGCGCTGGCCTCCCCCGATGGCCGCGACCCCTGCATCACCAGCGTGTGGATCATCGATGCCGACGCAGAGCAGCCGCGATTGGTGACGGCCTACCCGCGCGTGGCGTGAGGCGGAGCGGCAACGCACCCTGCTCTCGCCGGCCCCCGTCCCAAAGCATGTAGATTAGGACGAACTCATCCACCTCTCCACCCTCCCCGCCGCCCAGGTGGCAAGCGTGCTGCTGGACGTGGAACTGGAAGGCGCGCTGACCCGGCACGCCGGGGCGCGGGTGGCGTTGGGGTGAAGGAAGTTTGCAGCTTGCAAAATCCGGTTACAACGGCTATCGGTTAGTTGCAGCCGACTTCCAGGCTGCGATTACTGGAGACCCAACTATGTGCCATTTGGGTAACAAGCGCAGTCAATTGCGCAAGAGCAGCGTGCTGGTGCTCGGATGACTCCGTTTGGCAAGGTCATCCGCAAGCATCGTATCGACCGGGATATGTTGCTTGGAGAGATGGCCGAGGCACTGGATTTGAGTTCCAGCTACCTCAGCCAAATCGAAACCGGCAAGAGGTCAATCCCAGCGGATTTGGCCGACAAGGTCGCTCGTCTCTTTGAACTTAACGCCAAAGAGACACGCTCATTGAAAGAGGCAGCCGCCCGCGCGGTAACAGAAGTCTCGATTAAATTGGGGAAGAACACAACCACTCAAGAAAGGATGCTGGCGATTGATCTGGCGACGTCGTTCGCGCGATTGAAGCCAGAACAAAAAAGCGAACTCCAGAAACTGCTCTATGAGGCCCGCAAATGACAGGTCAGAATGTTATTGTCGCGCCTCGTAGTCGTGCTGCAATTGAGGCCCTTGCGGTCGCAGTTCGACGTGCGTTGGGATACGACGATAACGAGAAGGTGAGCATGCTGAAGGTGTTGGAATTTCAGCTGCCTCAGATTCTGCCTGACTTTGAGTTTGCTGTTGAGGACGACGTCGTCTTGGGCGGCGCAGACGCCCTCACATCTATGACCGACTTCAGCATTGTTGTAAGCCAGACTTGCTATGATCAGGCTTACAACCGCACAAGCCGGCGGCCCCAGTTCACGCTAGCGCATGAACTGGGGCACCTCCTTCTCCATTCAGGGCAGTCCGCCTCTTTCACCAGGGGTGTTGTGAAACCCTACCTGAGTCCTGAATGGCAGGCAGATTGCTTCGCAGCTGCGTTCTTGGCGCCAGA
>JALOKO010000486.1 GCA_025456495.1 Bryobacterales bacterium
CCGGCGCTCGATGCGAGACCACAGCTTCATGGCGAGTCCTTCGCGCGCAGCCGGACCTCTTCGCGCCGATCGAGGGGGGAGGGTGCCAAGGGCATCGGTCGCTCAGTTGAGGGTGGCGTCGCTGGGGCCTTCGCCGGCCGGGGGCGGCGCGCCCTCGGGCTGCACGGGATCCTCCGACCAGATGCGCGAGCGCAGCTCGCCGATGGAGGCGCGCGCGGCCACCACCTGCTGGATCTGCGACGAGGTATCGGCGCGCAGGGCCGCGACCTCGGTGCCGCGCTCCTTGCGGTCCCGCATGGTGCGGTCGAGGATCTCGCTGATGCCCTTGTACAGGGTGTTGCCGGCGTTGCTGACGAACTCGGCCAGGCGGCGCGCGAAGTCATCGATGCAGCGATCGAAGTGGGGCCGCATCGCCTCCGCCGCCTTGGTGATGGCGGCGGGCACCTTCTCCTTGGCCTGCTCGCGGATGTCGCCCGAGACCTTGGACTTGAGCACGATCGCCAGGATGGGCGCGGCCAGGGTCAGCAGGCCGCCGGCGAGCGCGTTGACGAACAGCATCACCGTGGTGCCGAGCGCGCCGACCGCATAGATCCCCACGTCGTACTTGAAGCTGTCCCCGTCTTCCATCTCGCTGACGCCCTCCGGCTGCCGCCAGTTGACGGTCTTGATGGAGCGGCGGATTTCGGCGAAACCCAGCGCGGCGCCACGCGCGCTGCCGCTGTGGGAATCGTAGAACTTCGCACGGCGGCGAGCGCTGTTCTCGCGTTCCTGAAACAGCGGCGTGCCCTCTGGAAAGGTGACCTGCGCCATGGTGATGTTCTCACCAGGAAAGCGGAACTTGAAGCTGAGCGTGGTGCGGCGGTTCTTACTGCTGGCCTTCACCGGTCTCTGATCGCAATCGGCTTCACAACCGGTGAAAGAAAAGGCCAGAGCGCCAGGCTCAGGGCCGGGGCTGACGATGACATCATAATCGGTGCCGGGACGATTGCCCGGGCGGTTGTTGGTGGATTGCGCGGGGAGCACCAGCGGGAGGCCGAGGAGCAGCAACGGCAGGAGCAAGCGGTACGGAATGATGCGGGTCATGCTGGGAGTTTCACCTTCTGGGATTGGGCGTTTTCGGAGTTTTCGGATTCATTGGTTCGGTGGCGTGGACACGGCGGTCACCTGAGGGAAGCGGGAATCGGCGCGCAAGGCGGCAAGTTCCGGCTCGTGGGAAATTTCGCTGGGGGGAAAACCGTGGGCCACGGCATCGCGCAAGCACCGAAGACTTTCGGAGCGCTGCCCCGCCAATTCGTGAACGATGGCGGCCTGGTAGTGCAAGGTTGCGCTTGTGGGCAACAACTGCTGCGCCCGCGCGAGGTAACCGGCCGCCTGGGAATGCCGGCCCAGCTTGGAGGCATAGAGAGCAAGAGCCAGCAGCAATTGGCCGTCCTTGGAGTGAATCTGCAACTGGCGTTCGCCCAGTTCCAGGGCCTTGCGATAGACCGCCTCGGATTGGGCGCGGGTTTCCGGACGGGCGCGCCAAGCGTCGCCCAGGTTGCCCCAGATGATGGAATCCTGGGGGCTGAGTTCGGCAGCCCGCTGGTAGGCCTGGGCGGCGTCACCGTGCCTGCCCTGGGCGTAGTAGACGGTTCCGAGATTGGAATAGGCTTCCCCGGTAGGCTTGCGTTGAATGGCCAACTGCAACTGGGCCTCGGCCTCCGCGAGGCGTCCCGTCTGGTGAAAGACGATGGCCAGATTACGATAGCCCCATTCGTTGTCGGGGGCCTTGTCGATGACGGCGCGGAACATCTGCTCAGCTTCCGGAAAACGACCGGCGCCCAGGTAGTGGACGCCCAAGTCCTTGTAGGGAAGCCAGAAGCCAGGCTGCAACTCAATGGCCTGCTTGTAGGTCTGCTCAGCCTGGGAGGACTCGCCCGCTGTGGAATAGGCCGCAGCGAGGGCGCGGGAGGCCAAGGCATCCAGAGGATCCAGGTCACGGGCGAGCTTCCCCTGGGCGATGGCGTCAGCAAAGCGACCAGTCCGCGTGAGGAGGACACAAAGATTGACGCGGGCGGCGGACAGGTTGGGGTTGATTTCCAGGGCGCGGTCAGTGGCCTGCTGCGCCTGGGCCAGCCACTGCGAATCCTGGGTGAGGCTGTGGCGAGCCAGGAAGACCTCAGCCAGACCGGCATGGGCAAGGGCATACCGAGGCTCGCCGACCAGGGCGCTTTCGAGGGCGCGCTGCGCCTTATCGAGGTTGCCGGGCAGGTCAAAGCGCTGGATGTATCCACGGCCCTGCATGCAGAGTTCGTAGGAGGTTCCCTGGACGCCATCGGGGTGAGCAAAGACAGTGCCCGGCTGGGGCGCGGTGGCGCGAAGCATCTGGCCCACGGCGTCCGCCATGCGGGATTCCAGCAGGGGCAACTGGGCCAAGGCCACCTGGACAGTGCGTGCTTCCAGTTGGCGCCCCTGCTGAGCATCCACCAAATTGAGGGTGACGCTGACAGCATCCTCACGCCGCCGTAGACTTCCGGTGATGGCCAAATTGATGGCAAAGAGGCGTCGCGCATCGCGGATGCTGCGGACGGTATCGGCGCGCACTTCGGTGGCGGGCACCACCCACAACGGACGCTGACCGTTGCCCATCTGCGTGACGACGGCGGTGAGGGAATCCGTGAGCGCCTGGCAGAAGGCTTCCTGCTCAGGGCTGCCGTCGAGATTTTCGAATAACAGCACCGCCACCTTGCGCTCATTCGGGAGGCCGTTCCAAGGCAGCGCCCTTCCCAGCCAGTGCTGGATGGGGATGGCGGCCAATAGCATCAGCAGGCCGATGAGCGCTACGCGCCACCAGCGGGGATATCGGGCGGACAAGGGGGCAGCGGAGGCATCGGGCTGAGGCGTAGAGACGGAGACCGTGGGAACGACGAAGGTTCGCGTGCCAGCGCTCTCCGCCACCAGCAGCTGGGCGGCCACGCCGCGCAGCGCTTCCTCCACCTCAGCCATGGATTGGGGACGGGTGGCGGGATCTTTGCGCAGGCAACGGAGAATGAGTTCAGAGAGCGGCCCTGGCAAGGCAGGCTCAAAGGCAAGCGGCGCGGGAGCCTCCAGGTGCAGCAGCGGATAAAAGACGCCCTCGGGATGATCAGCGGCGAATGGACGCCGCCCGGTGAAGAGTTCGTAGAGGAGAACCCCGAAGGAGAAGATGTCCGTGCGGATGCTGGCGTCGGCTCCAATGATTTGCTCTGGGGCCAGATAGGCGGCTGTGCCGACGGTGGTGCCGGTTTGGGTGACGCCCAACGAATCCTGGTGGGTCTTGGCGAGGCCGAAATCGGTAAGCTTGGGGCGATCCTCGGCATCAAACAGGACGTTGCCCGGCTTCATGTCGCGATGGA
>JALOKO010000487.1 GCA_025456495.1 Bryobacterales bacterium
CTGCGTGGAGGTTTGTCCGGTCAAGAGCAAGACAGAGGTGAAACACAAAGCCATCAACATGGCTCCGCAGCCGCCTATCCGCGAGCAGGAAAATGTCAATTGGGACTACTTCCTTACCCTGCCCGAGTTTGATCGCAACAAGCTGAACAACAAGCTGGTGAAGGATATCCAGATTCTACAGCCGCTGTTCGAGTTTTCCGGCGCCTGCACCGGGTGTGGCGAGACGCCCTATGTGAAACTGCTCACCCAGTTGTTTGGCGATCGGGCGCTGATTGCCAATGCGACGGGCTGTTCCTCAATCTACGGGGGCAACCTGCCCACAACGCCGTACACCACCAATGCGCAGGGTCGCGGACCCACATGGTCAAACTCCCTGTTTGAAGACAACGCGGAGTTCGGGCTGGGAATGCGTCTGGCCATCGACAAACAGGCCGAATACGCGCGGGAACTGCTGGCCAAGCTGGGTGGACTGGTGGGCGAAGAGTTGGCAGCGGAAACCCTGGCCGCCACGCAGGCCAACGAGGCAGAAATTGAGGCGCAGCGCGAACGCGTAGAGCGAATCAGGGAACGCCTGACCGGCGCCAATACCCCACAGGCGCGGGATCTGAAGGCGTTGTTGGACTATCTGGTGAAGAAGTCGGTATGGATTCTGGGCGGCGACGGCTGGGCGTATGACATCGGCTACGGCGGCGTGGACCACGTCATCGCCAGCGGTCGCAATGTGAACATCCTGGTGATGGATACCGAGGTGTATTCCAACACCGGCGGCCAGTGCAGTAAGGCCACCCCCCGTGGCGCCGTGGCCAAGTTCGCCGCCAGCGGTAAGCCTACCGGCAAGAAGGATCTGGGCCTGATGGCGATGGATTACGGTACGGTGTATGTGGCGCAAATCGCCATGGGCGCCAACGATTCCCAAACCGTGAAGGCGTTCCTGGAAGCGGAAGCCTACGACGGCCCTTCGGTGATCATCGCCTACTCGCACTGCATCGCCCACGGCTATGACCTGTCGCACGGATTGGACCAGCAGAAACTCGCTGTCGATACGGGGTATTGGCCCATGTACCGCTACAATCCGGTGCTGGCCGCCGATGGCAAGAACCCGCTGCAACTGGATTCGCGAGATCCGAAGACGCCGCTGAAGCAGTACACCCAGAATGAGACGCGTTTCACGATGCTGATGCGATCGAACCCCGAAGCGGCGGAAGGGTTCCTCAAGGGCGCGCAGAAGGATATTGAGGATCGCTGGAAGCTGTACAAACACCTGGCCTCCATGGAATACGGAATTCCAGTGGATGAGCCTCCACCCCAGCCCACGCCATCCACCCCCGCCGAAGTTGCGGCCAGAAAGGAAGAGGTCTAACCGCCATGTCCACCGAAACCTCCTACATGGGATTGACCCTGAAGAACCCCGTTGTGGCTTCGGCCTCTCCTCTTTCGCGGGAGTTGGACCACATCCGCCACATGGAAGACGAGGGCGCCGCTGCCGTCGTGTTGTATTCGCTGTTTGAGGAGCAGATCAACGCCGAAAGCCAGAGCTTCGACTACTTTCTCTCCGCAACCGAGGACTTCCACGCCGAGGCGGGCTCCTATTTCCCCGAAATGATCGGCTACAACCGGGGTCCGGAAGGCTACCTGGAGCATATCGCCGCCGCCAAGGCCGCGGTGAGTATTCCGGTAATCGCCAGCTTGAACGGCGTTTCCACCGGCGGCTGGGTTCGTTACGCTCGCTTGATGGAAGAGGCTGGCGCGGACGCCCTGGAGTTGAACATCTTTCTCATCCCGACGGATCTGAATCAGTCCAGCCAGGATGTGGAGAACACCTACGTCGAGATCGTCCGGGAGGTGAAGAGCAACCTGCGAATCCCGCTGGCAGTGAAGCTTGGCCCCTACTTCAGCGCGATGGGCCATATGGCTCGCCGTCTGGACGAAGCAGGCGCCGATGCCCTTGTGCTGTTCAACCGGTTTTATCAGCCGGACTTTGACCTGGAGGCCCTTGAGGTGGTCCCCAGCCTGAACCTGAGCAACCCTGAGGAATTGCGGCTGCGGCTGCACTGGGCGGCTATCCTGTATGGGCGCATCCGCGCTGACCTGGCCATCACGGGCGGGGTTCACTCGGGCTACGATGTGCTGAAGAGCATGATGGCTGGCGCTTCAGTGGCCTGTGTCACCAGCGCCCTGCTGTGGCGGGGAATCAACCATATCCAGCAGATTCTGAAGGAAATGCAGGATTGGATGGTAGAACGTGAGTACGCCTCCGTCAGCGAAATGCGCGGTTCCATGAGCCAGCGCGCCGTCCCTGACCCCGGGGCCTTCGTCCGCGCCAATTACATGAAGGTGCTACAGAGCTACACCTTGCGCTCTCGCGTGATGTAGCGCCTACCAAGCAGATGAAATGTGCCCGGGTTGGCCCTGGAATGAGGGTCCCCGGGCGTTTTCCAGCCACCCCGCGGCCGCGCCGTCATCCGGGATGCGCCGCGCATTTCTATGCTTCTGTAACTTTTCCGGGTTCCCGGCAATCAATAAAGTGACGGCTTGTATTTGCAATGGAACGTGTTACGCTTGTAGATGGCCTCTCTTGCCGCACCATTCCATTAGCAGCGAGATTACGGATCTTTTCCGTTTCCTTTCAAGAAGTTACACTCCAGCCATGACCCCGAAGATCATTCTGGGGGAGGTGATTTTTCAGTGGATCAGTTTGAAGATCAGTTTCTGAGCGAGACCCATACCCATCTCACCTTGTCCTTTGACGAGGAAGAGAAGTTTTTCGACGCCGACGCCGCCGAAGATGGTGAAGATTCCGCCGCCGCCCCGGTAGAGGAATCCATTTACACCGATGACCCGGTACGCGTGTATCTGCGCGAAATGGGCTCAGTCCCGTTGCTCACCCGCGAGGGCGAGGTGCGTCTTGCTCGTCGCATGGAGCGGGGAAAGCTTCGCATGCAGCGCGCCATCAGCCGCTCAAACGTGGTGCAGGTGGCTGCCGTGAGCATCGCGGAACAGGTCCGCTCCAATGCTTTGGCCCTGGAAAGCGTCGCCGATTTGGGTGATGTGGAAGAGGGCACCACCGCTTACCAGAAGCGCATCAAGGACGTCCACGTTCAGTTTGAAGAGCTGATCAAGACCTATCGCAAGCTCACCGTGTTGTGGGAAAAGTACGAAACGTCCACCACCCAGAACCGCAAGATCAAGCGCAAGAAGCTGCAGCAAGCCATTCGCGAGAAGGTGAATGTTTCCAAGCAGATCCGCTTGATTCCTTGGTACAACAACCACTGGCTGGATTTCACGCGCGAGCTGGAACACACGGTGGATAGCCTGGCGGTGATGCACGCTGAGCTACGCAAGATGGAAGCCTCCGGCGTGAA
>JALOKO010000488.1 GCA_025456495.1 Bryobacterales bacterium
GCCAGCGCGCGTAGAAAGGAACGCGGCAACTGCCTTCATCGGTGCCGCCTTTGAGACCCTTCATGCCGGCGTTGAAGAAGGGGTGACCCGCAGCGAGATCCTCTCCAGGTCGGCCCGATCCCCCGCCCGTCATGCCGTTGTCGGACATGAAGATGACCAGGGTGTTTTCCGCCAGCTTCCATGCATCGAGCTTGTCCAACAGCAGGCCCATGTTCTCGTCGATGTTCTCAACCATGCCGTAGAAGCCAGCTTGTTCCGCACCGAAGCCGAGATCGGTGAAACGTTTGGCATTTTTCTCCGGGGCAATGTAAGGGCTATGAGGGGCGTTGGTGGAAACGTAGGCAAAGAAGGGCTGCTGGTTGGCGGCTTGCTGCTTGATCCAGCCGAGCGCGGCGGTGAAAAACACATCGGTGCAGAAGCCCTGGGTTTGCACGAAACGCCCGTTGTGGCGCACCACCGGGTCCACGTAGCGATTGTCGGGAGCGTCGGCGCAGGAGCAGTCATAGCTCTGGCCGATGCCACCGGCCCCATGGATGAAGACTTCATCAAAGCCGCGTTGATCGGGCTGATACTCGTGCTCGTCACCAAGGTGCCATTTTCCGAAGATGCCAGAGCGATAGCCCGCATGCTTGAGCACCTGCGGAAGGATGGTGGCGTTGAGGGTCATCCGCTCTCGCTCCAGGATGGTGTGCGTGATGCCGTTCTTTTCCGGATGCCGCCCGGTCATGATCGCAGAGCGGGTGGGCGAGCAGGTGGGAGCCACGAGGAAGCGGTCGAAGCGCGTGCTCGCATCGTGCAAGCGATCCAGATGCGGTGTTTTGAGCCACGGGTGGCCATGGCGTCCGACGGGTGGGAAGCCCTGGTCGTCGGTGATGACCAGAATGATGTTGGGCTTGGAGCCTTCCAGTTTGGCCGAGGCCAGGGAAGGAAGAACCGTCGTCGCAAGAAGGGCGAACAGGCTGAGGAGGGTAACCGAGGGATTCATGGGAAAACCAGCGAGTGGAGCGCAAGCCTCAACGAGTTCCACAGCGGGTTATTGCGTGGTAAAAGCGAAAACGGCCCTGCACAGTCGCTCAGCTTGGGGTTTTCTGACCAGGGCCTGATTCAGAGCGGCGCCATGATGAAATTTGCTGGCAAGACGGTGGGCCACCGCTGCATACTCCTCTCCGATGAAGCGCAGAAGATGGGTTCAAACCGCAGTGGGTGCAGGGGCGGGACTGGCCTTGCAGCCTGTGAGGGCAGAGGAGATCAAGCCGGCCCGGGTCATCGACACGCACACGCATTTTTATGATCCCAAGCGGCCCGCTGGAGTGCCCTGGCCGCCGAAGGAGAGCCAGCTCTATCGAACCGTGATGCCGGATGATTGGGCGGCGGTGGCCCGGCCTCAGGGGGTGACGGAAACAGTGGTGGTGGAGGCGAGTGAGTGGGTCGAAGACAACCAATGGGTGCTGGACTTGGCGGCGCAGGACAAGCGTCTGATCGGGGTGGTGGGAAACCTGAATCCGAATGACCCTGGATTTGAGGCGAATGTGAAGCGGTTTGCGGCGAATCCGAAGTTTCGCGGGGTTCGCTGGCGGGCGGGTCTGGTGGACCTTGAGAAGAATCCAGAGGTCGTGCTGAAAGGGGCAGGGGTGTTGGCGGAGCACGGCTTGGAGTTGGATTTGAATGGATCCAGCGTGATGCTGCTGCACGCTTCCCAACTGGCTCGGAAGGTTCCGGATTTGCGGATCGTGATCAATCACCTGGGTGGATCGGGCGATCCAGCGGCGTTGCATCCCGGATGGAAAGAGGCGGTGGGGCTGCTGGCGCGGCAGTGTCCCAACGTGTTCATGAAGGTTTCCGCCCTGGTGGAGCAGGTGAAAGGACCCGAAGGGCAGGCACCACGCGATTTGGAGTATTACCTCCCGGTGCTGGATCACCTGTGGACAGCCTTTGGCGAGGATCGGCTGATCTACGGCAGCGATTGGCCCGTGTCCGAACAGACGGGCGATTACGCTTCGGTCGTCAAACTCACCAAGGGTTACTTCGAAAGCAAAGGCCGCGCTGCAATGGAAAAGCTATTCCAGGAAAACGCAATACAGTTCTACCGTATTCCGAAATTGGACTGATGGCCGCGGACGTCCCGAGTCGCAACTAGTCTTCGGTCACTTCACACGGCCCCAGACTTTCTGCAACACTTCAAACATCTGCGGGTCATGTTCTTTCAACTCCGCCCGCACAAACGGATAGAAATCATTAACTCCGAAGTAGGCTTCCGTCGATTCGGCAAAATACTCTTTATGGTTGGTTAGGGCGTAGTGCCGTACTTTTTTGCCTGTGAAAAGCAGCACATCTTCATAGAGTTTTTTCTCCTTCATATTCTTGTACGCAGCGATGATTTCGGGGTGTTCGAAATCAAGCACTTGATCGTGATACGCGTGGGCCAACTCATGCAGCACGACATACGGATGCTTGGCCCAGGTGCTAGGATTGTAAAGGGCTTCGGCGCGAGGGATGTGGACGTGCTTGGCGAGTTTAGGGTTATGCTTATTCGCGATAAGCCAACCACGGTCGGGATGATACTGCATGCTACTCAGATCGCCCTTGAGTTCGATCCAGATCGGCAACTTTTGAAGTTGCTCGCAGCGATCCTTGGGGACGATGTATTTGACTCGTTGCAAATGATTGGCCAGGGCCGTGAACGCCTGGGATGCGATATCTTCGTTTTCTTTGGTCAGCAATTGGGGATCGACCTTGACGGTCCAACCTTCGATTTCTTTTACCGTTGGTTCATAAAACATCGGCTCTGCTTCAGCCGCATAAGAGGCGTTAAAACAAAACATCGCCATGGCAAAAATTGTCGCTCGCATGCTAAATCGTTCTCGGTGTAAGTGGCGGGATTTCAAGAATGTAAGTGCCGAGTAGGCAGTTTGTGATTCTAGGGCTTCGGCTCTTGTCGTTCGCGTCGATACTGGCTTGGCGTGATGCCTAGTTCGCGCCGAAATACCTCGTACATGCGCATGGCTTCGCCGAAACCGACATCATGCGCGATTTGCGCCATGGAGCGTGTCCCCTGAGCCAGTTCACGTTTGGCTCGTTCAATTCGCACACGGCGAATCTCCGTGGCGATTGGTCGATTCAGATATTTTCGAAAACGGCGCTGCAGTGTGCTCGTCTCGCTCGCCACAGCGCGGGCCACATCATCCTGGC
Source organism: Bryobacterales bacterium (assembly GCA_025456495.1). Taxonomy (GTDB): domain Bacteria; phylum Acidobacteriota; class Terriglobia; order Bryobacterales; family Bryobacteraceae; genus JACTMJ01. The sequence goes on from JALOKO010000488.1 coordinate 3,190, forward strand.
CAATCTCGCGATGACAGTTCGTAGCGATGAACTTCAAAGCGGCTGTCATGATCTCGTCATCAACGGCAAAGAAATCCGTCGATTCACGCACCACCAAACCGCTGGGTGGAATCAAAATCGGCTCCGTGGGAGGCGCCTCACCG
>JALOKO010000489.1 GCA_025456495.1 Bryobacterales bacterium
CTGTTCGTGGACGGCGAGGGCGTGATCCCGGCGGGATACGGTATGGAATGGGAAACCGTATCGGCGCTGCAGTGAAGGGCGCCCAATGCGAACAGCGCGATGACGGAAGTGGCTGGATGGCGGAACGGCGTAGTGATTTTGTCATCATTCTGTAATGATTGGCGGGACGTGAGAAACTATCCGTGATGCGTACTTTGTTAGCCCTTTTCCATTTGGTTGCGCTCACCGCGATGATTGCTGTGCCACCCTCCCATGGCCAACCCGCGGCCACGGCGCGACCGCCCTTGCCGAAGCCCAAACTGGTGTTGACCGTGATGGTGGACCAGCTTCGCTACGACTACCTCATGCGGTGGAACAACGAGTATCGTGGCGGCTTCCGTATGCTGTTGGACCGGGGCGCAAACTTTACGGACGGTCACTTGGGGCACTATCCGTCAGTCACTGCGATCGGCCACTCCGCCTTGCTCACCGGCGCCTATCCCGTGAATAGCGGGATTGTCGGCAACGATTGGTACGACCGCGAAAGCGGCAAGAAGGTGGAGAGCATCACCGACTTCGCTGAGACGAATCATGGAGCGGAAAACGACGGGGCCGGCGCCTCACCGCGACGCATGCGCGTCAGCACCATCGGCGACCAGTTGAAGATGGCGGTGACGGCGGACCCGAACGCGGTAAGCCCGGTGGTGATTGGAGTGTCGTTGAAAGATCGTGGCGCCATTCTACCCGCTGGACACATGGCTGATGGAGCTTTTTGGTACGACCGGCAGACAGGCGATTTTGTCTCTAGCACTTACTACTTCAAGGAACTGCCCGCGTGGGTGCAAGCCTTTAACGCGCGGAAATTGCAGGACCGCTACCTGGGCAAAAACTTTGAGTGCGAAGGCATGGCCGAGCCCATCACGAAAGTCCCTGGCACGCGCGGACCCATGTACTACTCGTCTCTTTGGAACACGCCCTACTCCAACGAGCTGATTGTGGAGTTTGGCAAGGCAGCGGTGGAACAGCATCGCATGGGACAGCGTGGCGCAATCGACCTGCTGGCGTTGAGCTTTTCCGGCAACGACAGCCTGGGGCACCGCGATGGACCCGACGCCCGCAGCATCCGCGAGATGACGCTGGCGACAGATCGCATCCTGGGAGAGTTCTTCACTTGGCTGGACGCCAAGGTGGGCATGCGAAATGTGCTGGTGGTGCTGTCGGCGGACCATGGTGTGGGTCCCATCCCCGAAGTGAACCAGGAGCGCAACATGCCGGGCGGCCGCTTGAATCGGCGATCCTTGTTTGACCCACTGGAGAAGGCCCTGGCGGCGAGGTACGGCGAAGGCAAGTGGCTTGTAGGAACTGCCGGCAGCGCACCCTACCTGAACTACACGCTGCTTGAAGAGAAGCAGTTGAACCCCGCCGAGGTCCGCGCGTACGCGGCTGCCGAGTTGATGAAGGTGGAAGGTGTGGCGCGGGTGTTCACGCGCGACCAGTTGCTTTTGGGCCAGGCGCCCTCCGACGAAGCGGCGCAACGGGTGCTGAAGAGCTTTCACCCGAAGCGCTCTGGCGATGTGGAAGTGCTGCTGGAGCCGTACTGGATTGGCGATGGGTCGCGGGCCACCCATGGCACGCCATACAGCTACGACACGCACATCCCCATGGTGTTCATGGGACCCGGCATCCGGGCTGGCTATTACGATGCGAAGGTGCTGATGCAGGACATTGCTCCCACGCTGGCGAACCTGCTGGAGGTGGAAGCCCCCAGCGGCAGTGAGGGTCGCATCCTGCACGAGATGTATGCCTGGGAGGCGGATCGCCAGCACCATTAGACGCCCGCCGGGCCACCTAGGCCGCATCCGGCGGGAGAGCGCCGCAGGCCCCCTGACTGCGGTGCGTCCGCATCCGGGACCCGCGCGTGGTAGGCTTGCGCCATGCACAGTCTTCGCGTTGTCGCCATGGCGGCGAGCATCCTGGTGAGCAGTGGCATGACCGTGGGGCAGACGCCGCGCGAGCCCATTGCGGGGACCACCCCGTACGTCTATCGCACGGTGGATCGCACAGCCTTGGACCTGCAGGTATTGCGGCCTCCGGCCCGGTTCGTCGGCGCACGTCCAGCCGTCGTCTTCTTCTTTGGGGGCGGATGGACCAACGGCACGGTGCGCCATTTCGAGCCATTTGGAAAGGAACTGGCGGGGCGCGGAATGGTTGCCGTCTTTGTGGATTACCGTGTCAGCAGTCGGCACAAATCCACTCCGCTCCAATCTACCGAGGACGCCCAAGCGGCCATGCGCTATGTGAAGCGGCATGCCGCAGAGTTGGGCATTGACCCACGCCGTCTGGTTGCCGCGGGCGGATCAGCGGGTGGGCAACTGGCCTTGGCCACCACCCTGGTCCCGGCACTGGAGGAAGACCCGGTAACGCCCTCGGCCAACCTGCTGATTGGCTACAACCCAGTGGCGGACTTGCGCGTGGAAAGCTGGAGGAAACGCTTCGGCGATGTGGGCGCAGCCATCTCGCCCTCGGCCTTTGTGCGCAGTGGACTGCCGCCTGTGTTGCTGTTTCATGGCACGGCCGATACCACGGTGCCCATCCAGCAGGTGCGCGATTTCTGCTCGGCCATGCGCGCCGCGGGCAACGCCTGCCAATTGGAGGAAAGCCAGGACGCCGGCCACGGATTCTTCAACCAAGGTCGCCACGACAACCGCTGGTACAACGAGGTGCTGGCCAGGACGATTGCGTTTCTTGCCGGGCACGGATACGTGGAGTAAACCCTGTGGAGTCCGCTACACTGATGGCATGACTTCACTCTTAAGCGGACGCAAAGCCCTGGTCACCGGGGCAAGCAAGGGCGTGGGGAAAGGGATCGCGCTGGAACTTGCCAAGGCCGGGGCAGCCGTGGTGGTGAACTATCGCGGGGATGAATCCGGCGCAAAGGCCACCGCCACTGAGATTGCTGACCTGGGCGGCCAGGCCTTCATCGTACAAGGCGACGTGGGAAACTCCGGAGACGTTGAGCGGATGTTCGATACGGCCATCCAAGCCATGGATGGGCTGGACATCGTGGTCGCCAATGCAGGCGTGCAGACCTGGAAACCGCTGTTGGAGATCACTGAGAAGGAATGGGATCTGGTGATCGACACCAACCTCAAGGGCTCCTTCCTATGTACCCAGTCTGGCGCGCGCTATATGAAGGAACATGGCGGCGGCGACATCATTCTCATCGGGTCGGGCTGCAACAAAATCGCCTTTCCGTCACTGTCCTCCTACACGGCCAGCAAGGGTGGGGTGGAGATGTTCACGAAAGTGGCGGCGGCGGAACTGGGCGGCTTTGGCATCAAGGTGAATTGCG
>JALOKO010000490.1 GCA_025456495.1 Bryobacterales bacterium
AAATCATCCCCGACGACACCTGGTGGACCCAGGAAATCATCGCTCGCGGCAATCACATCATCATCAAGGTGAACGACCGCGTGATCACGGATTTCGTCGACGACAAGAACACCTACAGCAACGGCTACATCGCCCTTCAACAGCACGACCCCGGCAGCGTGGTGATGTACAAGGACATCATGGTGAAGCCGCTGGATTAGCTCTCCGCCGTCGTTGCGCTTTACGACCCAAGCCCGTGTGGCCTGGCCCATTCCGCGAGCATGTTCGCGGAATGGGCACGGTTTCGCGGGCTTTTCGTTTCGGCAGTCCTATGCCCGGGCCAACCTTCGCAACGAAGCGAACCCGCCACACTTCGTAGGCGCGGAGTTGCTGCTTCCGGCGGATTGGCTGGCGGAACGCACCCCGGCTGCTATCATGCTTTCCTAGGCGCCACCATGGACGATCTTCCCCCTACGCAAGCCCCCCTCGTCCCGGCTTACCCGCCAGCGCAGGCTGGAGCTACGCCGCTGGCCGCGCCCTCAATCGCGCAGCCCGACGCCTCCACCGTCGAACCATCCTTGCCCCCTCCCGGCCCGTGCGCTGCGTGCGGGGTGCTGCTGCAGGGCGTCTATTGCCATGCGTGCGGACAGAAGGCCATGGAGAGTGCGCACTTCAGCGTGCATCACCTGGTGGGCGAGTTCCTCAAGGAGGCCACGTCCTTCGATGGCAAACTGTGGTCCACCGCCCGTCTGATGGTCACCCGCCCCGGGCAGTTGGTGGTGGATTATCTGCAGGGTCGTGGCAGGCTGTACGTGTCCCACGTCAAGCTCTATCTGACCGCTACGGCCATCTACTTCCTGCTCTTCCCTTACGCAATCCTCGACATTCCTGACCTGGAGCAGTTCGCGCAACTGATACAACACCCCACCCTTGAACCCTTCCTGGCAAAGATGCGCGTCGACATGGCCTCCGGGGCCTTCTACTCCTCGTATCAGAACTGGTACACGCTGCTGCTGGCCTGTACCGTTGTCCTCAGCGCTCTGGTGTTGAAGCTGGGCTTTCGCCACCGCTTGCTCGGCGAACATCTGGTGTTCGCGTTGAATGAACTCACCTTCGTGTTTCTGATGGTGCTGCCTCTGGCGGTGATCCGCCCCTTTACCAAGGGATGGCAGGAAGTGGGCGCACTCGTGACCCTTGTGCTCATCCTGGCCTGGGGGATCTACGTCGCCCTGTCCATCCGACGGGTGTACCGGCCCTCGCGCAGAAAGCTGGTGCTGTTCATGCTGGGCTATCTGGTGTTCCGCCAGGTGCTGGATAGCTCATTGGCATTGGCGGCCATCGTCCTTGCTGTGGCATAGCCGCGCCGCATCCCCGCCGTTTCCGCGATCCGCTTCGCGATCCCTTCCGCCATCAATTGAAGGTTGGCGCCGAAACCTGGTTGTTACACTGAAGGGGTATGTCCAACCAGACTCCCGCGAATCCCCTTGGCGCCATCACCTTCCAAATTCCCTTCCGCGACATCCAACCGGAGCACATCCAACCGGCAACCCTGGCCGCCCTGGAAGCTGCTCGCGCACACGTGGAGGCGATCGCCGATAGCCAGGAAGCGCCCACTTACGCCAACACCCTGGGTGCGTTGGAAGCGGCCACTGAGCACCTGGAGTACGTCATGGGTATCGCCGGTCACCTGGAAAGCGTGGTGAGCACACCCGCGCTCCGCGAGGCTTACAACGCCGTACAAGGCCCGGTGGCCGAGTTCTCCAGCAGCATCCCCCTGAACCCGAAGCTGTACGCCCGGATCCAGGCTTTCTCCACCACGGAGGAGGCCAGGACGCTTAGCCCCACTCACACCCGTTTCCTGAAGAAGACCCTGGACGATTTCCGCCGTCATGGTGCGGAACTCACCCTCAGCGGCAAGCAACGCCTCTCCGCCATCAACGTCGAACTCACCCAGATCACCACCAAGTTCGCCCAGAACGTTCTGGATCACCTGAAAGACTTTGAGTGGGTGGTCACGGACGATGCCGCTCTAGCCGGTTTGCCCGAAAGCGCCATCGCCGCCGCGCGACAGTCCGCCCAAGCCAAAGGCGTCGAAGGCTGGCGGTTTACTTTGCAGCAACCCAGCTATCTGGCGGTGATGACTTACCTCAATGACGCGACGGTTCGCGAGCGCTTTTATCGCGCGTACAACCAGGTAGCGGTGCCCGCGCCGTTTGAGAATTTCGCGCTCATCCAGCAGATTGTGAAGCTACGCCAGGAGAAGGCCACGCTGTTGGGCTATCCCCACTTCGCTGACCTGATCCTGGAAGATCGCATGGCCAAGCGTGGTGGTGACGCCCTGGCCTTCCTACAACAGTTGGAAGACCGCAGCCGCCCCGCCTTTCAGCGTGAACGCGACGAACTGCAAGCCTTCCGGCACGAGTTGGAAGGCCCCCAGGCTGCCCCCATTCAGCCCTGGGACGTCGCCTACTACACGGAAAAGCTCCGCAAGGCCCGCTTCGATTTCGATGAGGAAATCCTGCGGCCCTACTTCCCCCTCCCAGCCGTCCTGCAAGGCATGTTCGCCTTGGTGGAGCGCATTTTCGCCGTTCAGGTACGGCAGCAACCCAACCCCGAAGTCTGGGACCCCGCCGTGGGCTACTACGGCATCCTCGATGCGGACGGCGTCCAGCTTGGGGCCTTCTACACAGACTGGTTCCCCCGCGACAACAAACGTGGCGGCGCCTGGATGAACAGCCTTCTCACCGGCGGCCCTGCCCCGGATGGCTTCCGCCCCCACCTGGGCCTGATGTGCGGTAACATGACCCCTCCATTGGGCGACAAGCCCGCGCTGCTTACCCACCGCGAGGTGGAAACAGTCTTCCACGAATTTGGCCACCTGCTGCATCACTGCCTCAGCAAGGTGCCTGTGCGTAGCCTTTCGGGCGCCAACGTGGCCTGGGATTTTGTCGAACTCCCCTCGCAAATCATGGAGAACTGGTGCTGGGAGCGCGAAAGCCTCCACTTGTTCGCCCGCCACTACGAAACCAACGAACTGCTTCCCGACGATCTCCTGGCGAAGCTGCGGCGCGCCCGCACCTTCCGCGCCGCTACCCAGCAGATGCGGCAACTCAGCTTCGGCCTGGTGGACCTGTATCTGCACAGCGCCGCCGAACCCCCGGCGGATGGCAACCTCCAAGTTTGGGCGCGCGACCTGATGGCCCGCTACTCTCCCGCCCCTTTGCCCGATGACTTTGGCATGTTGGCCGGCTTCCTCCACCTGTTTGCTGACCCTGTCGGCTACGCGGCCGGTTACTACTCCTACAAATGGGCGGAAGTACTAGATGCCGATGCCTTCAGC
>JALOKO010000053.1 GCA_025456495.1 Bryobacterales bacterium
CCGGCGGTCGATGCCGCCAGATCAATCCCCCCACGGTGGCCAGACTGGCCTGGTCCAGGATGTCGAACAGCACGGCGTCCACGCCATCCGCCAGCAGTGCGTGCAGTGCCGCGTCCGGGTGGCCTGACTGCAAGGCGAGGATGTCCAGCAGCCCCACGCGAGCGCTGGTCTGCCGCTGGAGATGCACGCGCAGGTCAGCTTCATCCATCGGCGTGACGGGATGGCGCGCCATGGTGGGGTGACGATCCAACCGGTACCCTACCCCATGGATGGCCGCGAAGAGATTGCCGAACAACGTGTAGCGCTTCAGTACGGGCGCGCCTACAACCAGCGGCGTCCAGGGGTTGCCGAACACGCGCATTCCAATTTCCAACGCGCGGCCAATGCTGCCGATGGTGGGGGAACTGTCAAAGGTGGAGCAAACCTTGTAATGGCAGATGGCGGGAGCAAGCTCGGCCAGGCGTTCAAACACCGGCGGAAGATGCTGGCTCATCCATGCAGGACTTTGTGCCCGGCTGGTGCCCGCCACGCCCACGGCACGCGCCCGCGGGAATCGCGCCACCTGCTGCGCTGTTGGCGTGTCCAGGAACAGCACCGTCGGCAGGCCGTTGCGGGCAAGCGCTTCCATGGCGTCCGTGGAGCCGGTGAAATCGTCCCCATAGAAGGCCAGCGCAAGGCTCATGCGGCAAACTCCGCCAGCGCCTGTTGGAGTTCGGGAACGCGCTCAGCCTGCACTTCCAAGGGAATGCCCGCGATGGCCGCATCCCAGGCTGCCTGCATCGCGCGCACCCCGGCGCCCGCCCCGGCCGGATGCCCCACCAGGCCGCCGCCGGCCGCGAAGATGAGGTCAGTTGACCCCAGCGCCGCATACGTGGGGTGCGCCTGTCGCACCGTCTGGCCAGAGGAGAACACCGGCATCACGGTGCAGGCCGGCAGTGGCGGCGCGAACAATGGGCGTAGGCAGCCGCGCGCGGAGGCGATGACGGATTCATCCGCTTCACAGAACTTATTTTGCAGGCCGTTCACGTGCATGTGGTCAGCACCCGCAACCCGCCACAACTTCTGCCAGGCCAGGTAGCTTAGCCCGATGTGCGGACTGCGCGAAAACAGGCCCCATCCATTGCGGTGCGCGTGGATGGGCAATTGCGCGTGGCGGCGCAGCGCCAGCAAGCCCGTCAGACCCACGCTGTGCAGGCTAACCATCACGCAGGAGCCGCCAGCGGCAAGGACGTGGTCATGGCACCGCCGCATCTGGTCCACTTCGCCGGTCAGGTTGAAGGCATACATCGGTAGGCGTCCGGTCGCGTCGGCGTGCGCGCGCAAGGCCCCCATGACGGCATCGACGCGCTGGCGGAACGGGCAATGGGGTCCATCCGCCTGCAACTCGTCATCCTTCAGAAAGTGGATGCCCGCCTTGGCCAGTGTAAGCGCCAATGCCGCCGTTTCTTCCGGGGTTAACCCCACACTGGGCTTAATGATGGTGCCAATCAGTGCGCCCTCCATCACGCCAGCCAGCCGCCGCGTTCCCGCCACGCCGAATGCCGGACCTGGATTGGCCTCGGCGAAGGCCGCGGGCAGCCCAAGATCCAGCAGACGCAACCCGGAGAATTGGCGAAGCTCAAACAAGTTGCCAGCCACCGTCGCCAGCAGGTTAGGCAGCGAAGGGCCCATGTTGTCGAGGGGCCAGGACACATCCAGAATGGCGCGTCGCCACCTTGGCTGGGGGATGCCCTTGGGGAGGGCCGCGCCTGGCAAGGACGGAGCGTCCACCGTCTCCACCTCGCGCAGCGCTTCCACGCGGGCGCCGTAGCGCTGCTTCAACGCGGCGGTCTCCCCTGGAACCTGCACAAAGGTGCCGCTGGATTGCTCCCCGGCAAGCGACGCCGCCGCCTCCTCCAAGGGGAAGGCGCTCTCGATCCAATAGCGTGCCCACACCCGGGATGGATTCAGAGGCAGCCCTTCCACCGCATGCGCCGCGCCTTCAGCTTCGCGGGGCACGGCGGCCTCCCTTGCGCACCCGATACAGTTGGTTGACGCGGGTCAAGTGATTGGCCATGGCCATCGCCGCCGCCTCAGGGCTGTGTCGTTCCATGCAGTTGAGGATCTCAGCGTGCTCTGCAATCGTCACCGATTCCGTGCCTGGGATCCGCACCAGTTCGCGGTGTACGTCCGCCAGCCACTGCAGCATCGCGCGACTGATGGCGGCAAACAAGGGGTTTCCGGAAATGGCCGCGATCCCCTCATGCAGCGCCATGTCCGCTTCCAGAAAGGCCTGGCTGTCGCGCCGCGCCGCCTCCTGCGCCGCCAGCAACTGGCGAAGGCGGGCAAGATCGTCCGCCGTCGCCTTGGCTGCCGCCAGCCGCACCATTGCACATTCGAACATCAGCCGCGCTTCCTTCAGGTGTTCGAGGGTCTGGGGGGACGTGCTCATCAGGTGCCGCGCTGATCGCTCAATCTGGTCCAGCATCGAAGTGGCGGTGAGGTCCAGCACGCGCGCGCGCTCCCCGTGATGGATCGCCACCAGACCCCGGCTCTGCAAGGCTTGCAGCGCTTCGCGTACTGCCGGTCGCCCTACCCCGAAGGTGGACATCAACTCCCGCTCAGAGGGCAGTGGATCGCCCGGCTTCACGGTGCCGCTTTCAATCATGTGCAGCAGTTGTTCCAGGATCTGGTCGCCCAGCTTGCGACGCGCCACCGGCGAGAGCACTGCCACCTGCCTGGTTCTTGCTGTCTCCGCGGATGCCATTGTCCTCGCCTTCTTTGCTTGGGCTGCGTTGCTAACGACGGGTTGCTTGCGCCGTTGCCTTCTGAACCAATGGTATAGTTACGATACCAAGCGCGCAAGGCCGCCGGTTCATGCCGAAGGTCTCACGCGCCGCCCAGGTGACCCGTCATGCGCCGCCGTGATGTATTCGGCCTTCTGGCCGCCTGTAACCTGCCCGCTCAGGAGAGTCCCATGGCATCCACGCCCACGTCCCCGGAGTTGCCTTCTCCGGTTCTCTCCGCGAATGTTGTTTCCGGATCTGTCCTCCCTAGGCAAGTCCTCTACAACGGCAGCACCATCCGCCCTCCCCGTCAGATTGAGTTGCGCGCCGGTGCTGTGTCCTTGCTGTTTGAACCCGATCTTACCCAGATTCGCCGCTTGCGGATTGGCTCTCTGGAGCTTCTCCGCGCGGTCTACGGCGCCGTTCGCGATCGCAACTGGGACACCGTTCTTCCCCGCGTCGGCGGCCTTTCCATCCACACCACCGAGGAGAGCTTCTCCGTCCGCTTCACCGCCGATTGCCTGAGCGAACAGGCTCACTTCCAATGGCACGGCGAACTTGACGGCGACGCCGACGGCCAGATCCGTTTCCACTTTCGCGGCCGGGCTTTGCGTCCCTTTGCCCGCAATCGCATCGGCTTGTGTGTGTTGCACGATGCAGACACCCTACCCGGGCGCGCGGTGCATATCGAGCATGTGGATGGCCACCTCACCCGGTCGGTGTTCCCGTCCGCCATCGCGCCCCATCAGCCCTTCCTCAACATTCGCGCTATCCGCTACCCCGTCTGGGATGGCCTGGAAGCGGAGGTCCGCATGGAGGGCGACACGTTCGAAATGGAAGACCAGCGCAATTGGACAGACGCTTCCTACAAGACCTACTCCACCCCGCTGGCGCTTCCCTTTCCCGTCGAATTGCCGCAGGGTGCTGAGGTGCGACAGACTGTCACCTTCCGGCTGGTGGGAACTGGACCCAGCTCCGCCACAGGGAATCCCCCTGCCTTCACGCCGTTGCGGCTGTCGCCGCAGATCGCCCACCGCATGCCCGCCATCGGCACGTGCGTGGGCGTGGACGCGCCGCCCCTGTCTGCGGCGCAGGCCCAGCGTTTCCGTGCGGCCGGCGTCGCTCACCTGCGGGTTGACCTACACCTCTACCAGCCAAACTGGCCTGCGCTGTGGGAACGCGCGCTGGCTGAGAGCGCCCTTCTGGGCGCCCCCCTGGAGCTGGCCCTTCACCTGAGTGACGCTGCCGCCACGGAACTCGGCCGGCTGGCCGCCACCTTGGAGGGCCGGTCAGCACATGTTGCCCGGCTGCTGGTGTTTCATCGCGACGAGAAGTCAACTACCGCCCCGTGGTTGGCTCTCGCGCGGCAGCACATCCAGCCGCTGCTTCCCCAGGTTCCCATCGGCTCCGGGTCCAATGCCTACTTCACTGAAGTCAATCGCGAGCGCCCGCCCATCGAACTATCGCAGTGTGTCGCGTGGTCTTCCAATCCCCAGGTCCACGCCTTCGATAACCTCAGCCTGGCTGAGACGATTCCCATGTACCGCGCGGTCCTGGAATCTGCACGCGAGTTCTCAGGCAATGTCCCGCTGGTTGTGAGTCCCATCACGCTGAAGCCGCGCTTCAATCCCAATGCCACCGCCACCAGGGCCGAGCAGCAGGATCGCCTTCCCGAAACCGTGGACCCGCGCCAGATGTCTCTGTTCGGCGCAGGCTGGACGCTGGGGGTCTTGCGATCGCTGGCCAGCGGCGGCGCCCATGCGGCCACATTCTACGAAACCACCGGGTGGCGCGGTTGGATGGAAACCCAGGCCGGTTCGCCCGCGCCGGAATTGTTCCCTTCGTTGCCCGGCGCCGTCTTCCCGCTCTACCACGTCCTTGCTGACTGGGGCGAATTCGCTGGTGGTGAGGTGCTTGATTGCGGCGGCCGCCCATGCCAACTGGAGGCCGTGGCTCTGCGCCACCAGCAGCGCCTGCGCCTGCTACTTGCCAACCTCACCGGCCAAACCAGCGCGGTCCTTCTGGACGCCTCCGGAATGGCTTCCCGCATCCGAATCAAGACGCTGGATGAGTGCACAGTGATGGAGGCCATGCAACAACCCGATTCCTGGCGCGGCCAACCCGGAGCACTGCAGGAGGCCGAAGGCGGCCAGTTCCGCCTCACGTTGCTGCCCTATGCGGTGCTGCGCCTTGACGCGGTGCGCGACGCTTGACGGCAACGTCTTCGCCGCAACGCCGCAACGCCGCGGCGACATCGCGCCAGTGATGCCGCGCGCCCGTCACGAGTCTACCCGCAGGGCGTAGCGCGGCTGTAGGGCGTATCGCGGCTGTGGGGCGTAGCATGCAAGCGGCAGCCTTTCGGACTCCGCAACAAACTGGTATACTCACCATGACAGTTGAGTAGGAACAGCGGCCATCAGGGACGAGCCTGCCTGGACGCAAGAGGAGGTTCCCTCATGCAATCGATCGCTCTCATTGGGGCTGGCGGCAAGATGGGCCTCCGCCTGACAAAGAATCTTGTGGATTCCCCCTACGCCGTGCGGCATGTTGAAGTGGCCCATGCTGGCCCCGGGGACGCTGGTGATGATTCTCGACGCCGCGGCGGCGTACGCCAAGGTGCTGCCCGCGCGCGAAGACCTCGCCTACTTCGTCACGCATCCGTGCCATCCGCCAGTTATCCACACCGAGACCGATCCTGAGGCAGCCCTTGACTTCTTCGGCGGCATCACGGCCCAACAGCACATCGTCTGCGCCCTGATGCAGGGGCCGGAAGAGGCCTACGCGCTGGGTGAGCAGATTGCCCGCACCATCTACAAGCCGGTCATGAACGCGCATCGCTGCACGGTAAATGACCTCGCCATTCTGGAGCCGGTCCTTTCCGAGACCGTCGGCGCCACCTGCATGGTGATCATCCGCGAAGCTACCGATGAGGCCATCCGCCGTGGCGTTCCTCGCGAAGCGGCCATTGACTTCATACTGGGCCACCTGAAAGTGGAAATTGGCATCGTGTTTGAAATGTTCGAAGGGGCCAAATTCTCCGACGGCGCACTGAAGGCTATTGAGAACGCCAAGCGTGACATCTTCCAGCCAGACTGGAAGAAGGTCTTCGAGCCGGAAGCGATGGCCCGCAGTATCGCCGACATCACCGCGCCGCCAAGCATCTCTTGATGCCCGATGGACGAAAGACCTCGTTCGAGTTCCGCCTGCCTTTGAGTGTCAACGTTCAGAAGCACGTGCGTTGAATGGGCGGAATTGGCATTGCAATCACGACCCGCGAGAAGACGAAAAAAGGGGCCTTGGTCCTGTTGAACCAAAGCCCCTTTGTGATGTTGCCGGGAGAGCAGGTTACCAGCGACGGTCGCGTCCGCCGCCGTTGCCGCCACGATTGCCGCCGCCGTTGCCGCCGCCGTAGTTGCCGCCGCCACGATTGCCACCGCGGCTGCCGCCCTCTTCGCGGGGGCGCGCTTCGTTTACGTTGATGGCGCGGCCACCGAGGTCGCTGCCGTTCAGGGAGCGGATTGCCGATTCGGCTTCATTCGCGTTCGTCATTTCGACAAACGCGAAGCCGCGGGGCTGGCCGGTGTCCCGGTCGTTGATGATGCTGACGCTTTCTACCGTGCCGAAAGAACCAAACGAGGATGCCAATTCCTCCTGAGTGGTCCGAAAACTAAGGTTCCCAACAAATAGCTTTGTCACAGGGATCTCCAAAAAAATTGAAATGGGTCGAGACAGAAATCGAACGAAGTGACCAGAACGGAAAGAGACGATCCTGTGGGAAGGTATCTGACGAATCGGACGCTTAGCGGATAGGACTCAACATTCGTAGGATAGCACAGCGGGACGGGGGCACGTCGGATTTCTTTGGGCTGAGGACATGAACTGCCCAGATGGCTGAGGAGGATGGCATTGGCCCGTCGTTGGGAGCTTCGCCGTCCGCCTCAGCCAGGACTGTCGCCTTGGCCAGCACCTGTCACGCAATGCCAGTCACGCAGTGCCAGTCTCGCCATGCCGGGTCGTCTCGCCTCAAGCAGAACTCGCCTAGAAGAATCGCAGACTGTAGCCGAAACGGATGCCACGGCCGATTTCCGGGGCGAGGTCCTTGATGAAGGACAGGTGGTTGCGCCAGAGGCGGTCACCCAGATTAAAGGCGTCAGCGGAGAAGATGTGCGTGGCGTGCTGAGTGGGGATCGCATAGGAGGCGCGTATGTTCATCACGGCGTAGCCGGCCGTGGGGGTTTCGTCAAAGAAGGTCTGCGACTGGCGGCTGCCCATGGCGAGTTCCGGCTGAATGCTGAAGCGGCCGGGGCGGAAATCCAGCCCCAAGCGCGCCCGGGCAGGGGGGATGCGCGGGAGTCCGGTGTTGAGGTCAGTGAGCCGCGCGTTCACCGCGTCCACGCCCAAACGCACCCAGATGTTGCGCACGGCTTCAAAATCCACGCGGCCGTCGAAGCCGAAGAAGCGGCTGTTGGCCTGGGTGAAGTCGGCCACCGGAAGGCCATCGTCTTCCTCGCCGGTGGGCGCCAGGAACACGAAGTTAGAGAAGCCATAGTAGAAGAAGTTCGCCTCAGTGTGGAAGCGTGGCGTCAGCCGCCGCAGCGAGACCTCCACGCCATTGCCCCGTTCCATCTTGAGGTTCGGGTTTCCCACTTCGAACGTGAGGTTCCCAACGTGAGGCCCATTGTTGTAAAGCTCTTCCAGCGCTGGGGCGCGGGTAGAGTGGCTGAAACTGGTGGCGAAGGTGAAGCGCTGCGGCAAGGGGATGGCAAAGCCGGTGGAACCGGAAAAGGCCGTGAAGTTGCGGTCAGGCAAACCGATTGAACGATAGCGGTTGTGCTCCAGGCGTCCGCCGAACTGGAACTTCACACGCTCATAATCCAACTCCTCCAGCGCGAAGACGGCGAATGCGTTCTGGGTGGTTGGGGGGGCCAGCGCTTCCTCGCCTCTTGCCTCAAAGTCGCGTTGCATGCCCCAGAAGCCGAAGCTGCCCTGCAGGGCGCCGCGACGCTTCTGGTCGAAGGTCCCGCGGTAAATGAACTGCTTGTTGAAGAACTGGGTTCCGATTTCTTCGCCCTCCAGTTCATTGTGGTTCCAGTCGCTGTAGTTCAGCACCATGCGGAAGTTTTCGGCGAAGCCCGGAAGCTGCTTGAGCCCGAACTCGCCACGTACGGCGTGCCGGCGCCAACCAATGGCGATCTGCTCTTCCTCTTCTTCCTCGTGTTCGTGGCCGTCTTCGTCGCCCTCAGCGTGGCGGGCGAGGTGGGTTCGTTTGGCCAGGGATGCCGCGCGGGCCTCTTCTTCGTGGTCGTCATCATCGTGATGGTGGCCGTGGAAGGCTCCCGCGAAGGGCACTCCGTAGTTGCCTTCGCCGTAGTTGTACTCGAAGTTGAAATAGGCCTTATCGTTGTATTTGCCGAAGCCCATGTAGGTGTTTCGGGAATCGGTGGCCGAATTCTCAATGCGGCCCTGGGGGGTGTTGTAGTTGCCGGTGCGCTGCCCGCCGCCACCGCCCCACAACAGCCATCCGTTTTTGCCAAATTCGAAGCCGCCGCTGCCACCTACCAGCCCGTTGGTGGTGCCGGAGACGGCGCTCAGGTTGCCCGATAAGGTCTCGTGGTTGTGCTGGTGCAGGTAGTTGCCGAAGCCCACCATGTTGACGACGCCGCCGATGGCATTGCTGCCGTAGAGCAAGGTGGCAGGTCCGCGGATGATCTCCACGCGTTCCGCGCTAGCGACGTTCAAGGGTTCGCCGTGATCGCCGGAACTGGAGGAGACCGTACCCGTGCGGATGCCGTCCTGCATGATGAGCACCCGGTCTCCGTCGAAGCCACGAATGACGGGGCGGTCGTTGCCCGGCCCAAAGCTGCGGCGATTCACGCCGGGGACATGGTCCAGGGCGCCGCCCAGCGAGGGGGACATCCGCGTGATGAGTTCCGTGCTTTCCAGGGAGGTGACGGGCTGCAGCACTTCCTGGGCAGTGGCGGGAGTGCCGGTGGCAGTGACCGTGATATGTTCGCGCACCGCCTGGAAACGCATTTCGAAATTGGCTTCTGTACGCTCTCCGGCGCGCACCGTCACGGTTTGTCGCACATCGGAGAGTTGCCCCAGATGGGCCACCAGGTCGTAGGTACCCGGCGGAACCGAGGGGATTTCGAAGCGTCCATCCGCAGCCGTCACGTAGACGCGGCGCAAGCGCGGGACAGTAATCAGGGCCTCATGAAGGGGCTGGCCGGAACCGGCGATGGTCACTACCCCCTGGATGGAGCCCGTTTCCTGCGCCATCCCGGATGGGACGACAAGAACGGAGGTGAAAAGGATAGCCCACAGGAGGGCAGAGAAGGTGCGCATTGTCGAAGATCCTGAAGCGAGAATTGAGACGCTCCTCTCAGTATCATGCATGCATCGGCTGATTGCAACTGCGGTCTCTGTATCAGGCAGGCTGCGGACAGGGTCTGCATTCCCGGAAGGGGCGTCGCCGGACCTGTTCCGGGCCAGCGGCGGAACTGGGCCGGGGACGGAACTGGGCCGGGGACGGAACTGGGCCGGGGACGGAACCGGGCCGGGGACGGAACTGGGCCGGGGACGGAACCGGGCCGGGGACGGAACTGGGCCGGGGACGGGGTGCGTGTGGCGGAGAGTGCGCGGGTTGGCGAACGGCGATGGGAGGACGCTGCTGGCAGATTCCGGGGGAGGGGCGCACCGGGCGTTCTAGCGGGAAGCGGTGCGCAGCGCGTCCACGTGCTGGGCGGCTGCGCGGAACACCGTTCCGTGCTTCATGCCCTTGGGAAAACTGCACATGTCTGTAATGGTTTCCCAGCTCTGCAGATCCTTGGAACGTACCGCGCCGTACCGGCTAGCCCGATATTCATCGAAATACACATACCAGGAGTCACCGATGCGAACGATGGTGGGTCCCTCCGCCCATTCCTGGCCAGAAAATGGCGCGGAGGGCGCGGACCACGGACCCTGGAGTGTCGGTGCAAAGGTCAGGTAGATGTTTTTGGCCGGCGGGAAGCGCGTTTCATTCTTCACCACCATGGCGTAACGGGTAGCGCCGGGGGAGACGGGAAGGGGTTCGAACAGTGCGGCGTCAATCACCAGGAAGCCGGGATCGTAGAACAGCTGCGTAGGCGCGATGGTCTGAAAGTCCTTGGAGCGGAAGGAGTATAGCCGGTGGTTTCGCCCGCGCTCGCCCGTCGCCAGGGTTTCGGGAAAGCGCCCTTCAATTGTGGATGCCCACACTACCACGAACTCGCTGGACGCCGCGTCAAAGAAGATTTCCGGGGCCCAGGTGTTCTTCACGCCGGTCTCATGCTCCATCACGGGAATCGCCTTTTGGGGCGTCCAATCCCGCAGATTCGAACTGCTGGAATAGCCGATGGTCTTCCCGTCCCAGGAGGTTGTCCACACCATGTGGTAGCGTCCGTCAGGTCCCCTGGTGATGGAGGGGTCGCGCATCAGCTTGCTTTCGCCAACGGTGGGCGCCAGCAGCGGTTGGTCGCCGTTGAGGGCCACCCAATGCATACCGTCGTCAGAGGTGGCAAGAAACAGCCCGGTCTCTCCGTTATCTCGGAAATAGCTGAAGACCAGGGTGTCGGTGTCCTGCGCGGTGATGCCGCCACGGGGAGCGGCGGTTTCGCCACAGCCCAGCAGCGACAGAGAAATCAGCAGCAGGGAGGGCAACAGCAGGGGAAGCAACCCTGGAGGGGCAAGGCGGATCATGGCGTCCTCCAGTGTATCGGAACTCGAACCGGGTTCAGCAGGCCCAGCTAAAGGGGCCCACCCAAAGGGGCCCAGCCTGAAGCGCCGCCGGCTGCATTCGGCGGATGCGGCCCAGGCGGATGCGGTTTAGGCGGATGCGGTTTGGGCACGCGAGGTGAATGCAAGGTTGACGGCGGGCGAACGGGAACTAGTGCGGGTTCGCATCCGTGTCGTCAGATTGCGGTTGGCTGCCTTCGTCCTCATCGTCGTCGGTATCGATGACGTAGTCCTCAATCCGCGCCCGTTGCCCGGCCCAGGCTTCCAGGAGACGCACAAACCACTCTACTTCCGAGGTGGAGGTCCCCCACATCACGTAGAAGTCCTCGGTCTCGATACCGCCAGACCGGTACTCCAACTCCACGGAGCCTCCATCGGTGCGGCTGCCATCGGGGTTACTGGGCCTGGAGTGGATCACCCGCAAGACCCTGCTTCTCTCCAATTCCACGACGGTATTCTGTCCCGTACGGCGCGTCGACTTGGTGATTTTTCCGGGCTCCAAGGTGAGTGTCTCGACATCCTCAAGGCCCTTGCGGGCGCGCAGCAGCATGAGTAGGATGCCCAATGTCACCAGCAAAGTGAGAAGGGTCTTGAAGCCGAACAGCACATCCAGGGCGTCGTCCACGGAGGTGAGGATCCGGAACAGAGTGGAGGCAGAGAAGATCACGATCGCCGCGATGATGAGCACGGGAGGACTGGGGAAGTCCATGCCCACCGTACGAATCCGCTCAACGGTGGCGCGCGAACCGGAGACGCGGGTTTTCCAGCCAAGCGGTGGGCTATCGACAGGCAAGTTCATGGGTTGTGTGGGGTCCTTTGGACGAGGAAGCGCAAACGGAACAAAGAGGGGATCAAGGAACAGGAAAACAGGCTCCGCGGGCAGGGCGGCTAGTTGACAGGGGGGACGGCGTACAGCAGGGTGAGAGATTCGCGGGCCGCCAGGACGTAGGGCGCTCCGGTGGCAGGTGCGACAAACACGTCGCCCCCGCGAAGCGGTTGGTCCGCAAGCGTGCCCACGCCGTCCAAGGCAATCCAAACCGCGAAGCGACGCGAATCCGGCCTAAGTTCCAGGCTGCGCCCTGCATCCAGAACCAGCTTCTCCGTGCGGAAATAGGGACCTTCAGCCAGCAGCGTGCGGCCCTGCCCTAACCATTGGGGGCGGCAGGGACCAGAATGCGTGTCCAGGTGGGCGACGGCCAGCGACTGCGGGAGGTGCAACTCCCGGGGGCGTCCGTAGTCGTAGAGGCGGTAGGTGACGTCGCTGGCCTGCTGGATTTCGCAAAGCACCAGACCCGGACCGATGGCGTGAACGGTTCCGGCCGGGATGTAGATGCTGTCCCCAGCCGATACCGGCCACCAGCGCAGCATCCCTTCGATGCTGCCATCCAGTGCAGCGTCCCGCACCTGGTTTTGGCTGAATGGCTGGGTGAATCCGGCGGCGACACTGGCTCCGGGTTCGGCGCGCAGCACGTGCCACATTTCCGTCTTGCCCAGGGAATTCTCGTGAACGCGCGCGTAGTCGTCGGCCGGATGTACCTGCACCGACAGCTTTTCGGTGGGAAACAGGAACTTCACCAGCAGTGGGAACATTGCGTTGGCGGCCACGGCGGGCTGGACGTGCGTTCCCAGCAACCGCTGCTGATAGAGTTGGACGGCTTGCCCGAGGGTGAGTGTTGAGCCGCCAGCCACAGGCAGGACGCCAGGTTCGCCCGGGGTGCCAGAGGCAGAGGGGGCGCTAGAGGCGGGCAAGGATGTCTGGTTCAAGGCGTCGGTAAACCAGGCCTCACCCACCTTGCCGGCTGCCTGGAACCAGGGCGACAGGTCCTGGGATCCCCAAACCTTTTCCAGGAAGCGAGGAAGCACCCGAAAGGGATGCAGGAGACCGGTGGAGTGGACGGACATGGGGTGGAGGCGACTACTGCTGCGCGGGGTCAGCGTCCGGGGTGGCAGTGGGGGTATCGAGGCCCAGCAACTGACGGGCCTGCACCTCGACATCGGGGGGTAGTTCGCAAACTCGAGCCTGCCGCCAGAGCCGCTCCAGTTCGTAATACTTGCGGGCTTGGCCGGAAAGCACGTGTACGATGAAGTCCCCGTAATCCATCAGGATCCAGTCCGCCTTCTCGTAGCCCTCCACGCCCAGCGGGGGACGTTGCCGCTTGTCCTTCAGGAGCCGGTAAATTTCGTCAGAGATTGCCTGGTTCTGGCGCTGGTTACTGCCTGAGCAGATCACGAAGAACTCAGTCAGGCTGGTGACGCCGCGCAGGTCAAAGATGCGGAACTCTTCGGCCTTTTTTTCCAAAGCACCGTAGAGGGCAACCAGCAAATCGTCTGGAAGGACTCCCTGGCCGCTCGCGCCCGGCGCGTTGGCGTCGGGGCCGTTCTCCGCTGTCGGGTTGCCACCCGCCTGGGGCGCGGAACTCAGGATATCTTCTGGTTGTACGCTGCGAATAGCCGTGTTCCTCTCGCCGGAAACGTGGATGGATCGCTGCCGGTAGGCAACGAATCGGGACTCACCCCTTCCGCTCCGGGCTCCCTTCATGGTACTACAGACAAGGGCGTTCACCCCCAGCACCTCGCGCGCGATCCAGGCCAGCGGAACAGTTCCATGCTGTTCTGTTTTCAGGATGATTGGCTTGGCGGCCTTCGCGCAGAAAGACGTTTACCGTGTCATCCGAACAGTTAAACCCGGCCGAACCGGCAGCACCGCAAGCGCGTCCGGCATTGGAGTCGCAACCCTTGGAGACCCTGATCCCGGCTGTTGCCATTCAGAAGCGTGTCGCAGAGATGGGCGCGCAGATTACCGCAGACTACCCTGCCGACGAACCGTTGCTGCTGGCGGGCGTGCTGAAGGGGGCCTGGGTGTTTCTGGCCGATCTGGCCCGCGCGATCCAACGGCCGGTGATTATCGACTTCCTGCACACTTCCAGCTATGGCGAGGGGAAAACATCGTCCGGCGAGGCCAAGCTCATCCGTGACCTGGACACATCCATTGAGGGTATCCACGTCCTGCTGGTTGAGGACATCGTCGATACGGGCATCACCCTGGACTACCTGTTACGCATCCTGAACGAACGAAAGCCGCGTAGCCTTTCGATTGCCACTTTCCTGGACAAGCCCAGCCGTCGCCGTCGTCCGGTGCCCATTCGGTACACCGGGTTTGAGGCTCCTGACCGCTTCGTGGTTGGCTATGGGCTGGACTTTGCCGGCAGCTATCGCAATCTGCCGGACCTGTGCGCCCTGGCGGAGGAAGAGGGCCAGCAGACGGAGTAAGCAATGCGCCCAAGCTGCCCGATGGGACGGAAGCGCCCTTAGGGCTTCTTCACCGGCTCAGGCAGATCGTAGGCTAAGCACTCACTCTGGAAACCTTCCTTGCCATGAGTGCCGTCACAAAAGGGCTTCTTGGCGGACAGACCGCAGCGGCAGATGCCCAGTTTCTTGCGGCCCGCCAGGCCGTATTCATTGCCGCTGGCATCATAGACGGTGAAGTCACCTTCCAGGATGATCGGCCCGTTGTTCAGTACGGTAACTTTGGTGGTAGACATGGTGAGCCCGATGGTAGCATGCACCCTCAGCACCCATTCAAGTCCGCGATTGGCAAGTCCGCGATTGGCAAGTCCGCGATTGGGCCTGAAGCGGCATTTGCCGGGAGGGCGGTTCCGGCCGCGCCCGCGACGCTGGGCGGTGGCTGCGCCCCTGTTGGCGATTCTGTTGGTATTCGGGACGCCGGGTGGGGCTGCCGCCGCGGACGCGCCCTTGCTGGCGGCGTTGCGGCGGGCCGTCACTGCATCCACGCAGGCGGCCGCGAACCACACCTGCCAGGTAGAGGTAAGTCGCCTTCAGAAGAAGCCCTCCGTGGGACAGAACATGGAAGAGCAGGGTCGATTGGAAGTGGCGTTCCTGCAGGGGAAGGAGCATTTCGCCTGGCCCGGAGCGGCCGGCTTTCAGGCGGACGACCTGCGCGACATCCTGGTGATGGGGCTGAGCGGCTCTGGCTCCTACGCCGCGCATTTACGATCAGTGGCGTTGAGCGACGATACCGTGTTTGGCGACCCTCTGCCCGAGGCCTCAGCCGGACCCGACATTGTGCGCATCCCCTACCGTGTTCCCGCTGCGCGAAGCGGTTACCTGGTGAATTTGGACGGCAAGGAAATCGAGGCAGCCATCCGGGGCGAAATCACCTTCCGTGGCGCTGATGCGGCGATCCTCGCCTTTATGCTGGAAGCCGTGGACCTGCCAGCCGGGTTCCCAGCCACGGCGGTAACGGAGTCCATTCGCTATGCCGCCGATCTGGTTGGCGCCTTTCGGCCGCCGGCGGAAGCGGTGCAGCGTATGGTGGAGGCGGGCACCGATGAGTATGTGAATCGCTATCGATTTGTCGCCTGTCGCGAATTCCGGGGGGAGAGCACGGTGCGCTTCCAGGATCCCGCGAGTCTGGCGTCCGCAGCAGCCACGGCTCCCCTGGCCACGCAACCGCCTCTGCCCGCCGGTGCGCCGGTGCAGTTGCGCTTGAAGCAGGACATCGCATGGGGAAAGATCGCTACGGGGGATCCCGTGGAGGCCGAACTCACGCGCCCCCTCAAGTTCGCGGGAAAGCTCATCGCAGACGCGGGCGCGACCGTCCGTGGACGTCTGGTGGAGTTCAAGCGGATCTTGCTATCCAGCAGTACCGGGTACTTTGTCGGCATGCGGTTTGAGCGCATCGACGATCAGGGGAAGCTGACTGAGGTGTCTCTGGAACTGGACTCGCTGGTGGACATGCCGAAGGGCAACCGACGGGGAATCGCCGCCATGGTGCGGGGTGAGACCGCACCATACCAACTGCTGGAGCGCACTGGCCCCGATGGGCGCCCCTTTGCCGGAGCGGGATTCGTCCGCGTGCTGGGGGACCCCACCGGGCTTCCGGCGGGCCTGGAAATGCGCTGGATTGCCGCGGAACCTACTGAGCGCTAGCCCCAGGTTGCTGCAGGGCGGCGAATCCCACCCTCAGCCGGGAACTTTCTGGATGCGTCCGGTAACCCCGGCCATCTCCCACTCGCCCTGTCTACCTGAGGAGACTTTGCATTCTTCCGGTTCGGGACTACTTACACCGGGGATTGCGCCTTCGCTGTGGGAAGTGTCTTCTCCGTGGGAAGAGGTTTGCGTCTCGCGCCATGCGTCCACAGCCGTGCTTGACCAGTGATGCTGGAACAGGCATGCCGGGTTGGCAGCCACCCCGCCAGGTTGTCGGGTGGCTTTCCTAAGTGAAGCAACTGCTCCACTTACGGATTTGTTGCTAAAGAAACAAGATCCATTGAACACGCAGCGCGTCTATGGAGTGTTGCTTGGCCCGTTCCGGGGAACGGGGAAGAACGCCGAACGACAGACTGCCTCCGTCCACTCTCCAGCCGTCCAGGAAGATGCGCATGGGTGATATACGCGGCATATGGCCCCAGGTCCAGGCCATACTGCACTCTATCCGCAAGACGCGGTTTGCCTAGTAATTTCATTTGGGAGATCGATTGGTGTCCACCACGACGAAAGTAATCCTTGCCCTGGTCATCCTTGCAGGAGCAAGCGCTGGCTACTACTTCATGAATCGGCCGGTTGGTGAGGAAAACGCCTCCGCGAAGGGCGGAACCGGCAAAGGGGGCGCCGCCGCGAAGGCAAAGATGGCTGGCATGGCGGCGATGCGCACGGTGACTGTGGAAACCGTGGAGAGCCGCCTGGGCAGGATTAAGGAGCGCGTGTTGCTGACTGGCGCCCTAAAGCCGAAAGAGCAGGTGGATGTCACCCCGAAGACTGCCGGCCGGGTGGTGAAGATTCTGGTGAATGTGGGCGATCTTGTCCGCCAGAACAGCCTGATTGCCGAACTGGAAGACGATGAACTGCAGCAGCAACTGAATCGGGCGAAGGCGTCGATCGCCGTGGCGTCCGCGTCCTTGTCGCAGCGGGAAGCGGAACTGGCAAATGCCCGGCTGAACCTGCAGCGGGCCGAAACCCTGTTGAAGGATGGCCTGATTCCACGGCAGCAATACGAGCAGGAATCCACCTCACTGCGGGTTCTGGAAGCCCAGGTGCAGTTGGCTCACGCGCAGCGCAGCCAGGCTGAAGCGGAACTCCGCGAACTGACGATTCGCGTGGACCAAACCAAGATATATGCGCCCATCAATGGCCAGGTGGCTGCCCGGTTCGTGGATATGGGCGCCCTGGTGGGACCATCCACCCCGCTGGTTCGCGTGGTGAACATCGCTACGCTGGTGACCAACACCAGTGTGGCGGAATCAGAGATTGGCAAGATGCGCGTGGGCACTTCGGCCACCGTTCGCGTGGACGCCATGCCGAACGAGGCTTTCGTGGGTCGCGTCGCCCGCATCAGCCCGGTGCTGGACCCGTCGACGCGAACAGCGAACGCGGAGATTGAGATCCCCAATCCGGGCATGCAACTGCGCGCGGAAATGTTCGTTCGAGTGGAGATGAATCTGGAGTCCAGCCGCGAAGCGGTGCTGATCCCTCGCGAGGCCTTGGTGTATCGCGGAGATTCGTCCGGCGTTTACACCATTGAGGAGGGCAAGCAAGCCTTCCGCTATGTGGAGACGGGCCTGACGCAGGACCAGGACGTTGAGGTCTCCGGGAACCTTGCGGCGGGCACGGTGGTGATTGCCAAGGGCGCGTCCATGTTGCGCGAAGGCGATCGGATTCAGATTGTATCCGGCCCTGGCGCGGCGCCCGCGGGGGGACGTGGTTCTCGCGCTGAAGGAGGCGAAAGTCGCCCACCCGCTCGCGCTGTCGGGGAGGGTCGTCCCACTTCCAGCGCTGCACCGGCGCAGGACCGCACGGCGATGCCGAAGCA
>JALOKO010000491.1 GCA_025456495.1 Bryobacterales bacterium
GATGGGTTTCTGGCCCATTGGAGGAGAGGGCAGCATACGCATCGGCATACGGTACTCCAGCGGAGCCGTACCGGCGGGCGGTTTCGACGCACGACCATAGACGCATCATGACAGACATTCTCTCCGTTATTCAGTGTACGGATTTTTCCGCGAAATGCAAACAGAAAATGTGTATTCGAAGCGATTTTAGTTTCGCTTGGATCATGCTCAGCTTGAAGGATGCACGGATACCTCAAGCAGCAACTGGTAATTGCGGGGCATGCATCCGTCTATGGAGCGCATAGGCGGGACGGTTGGAGGTTGGCCGCCGACCCGCGCATTGACCGCCGACTCGCTCATGGGCTGTCGGCTCGGGCATGGGCTGCCGACTCGCTCATGGGCCGCCGACTCGGGCATGGGCTGCCGGCTAGCGTGTAGGGCGGCGTTGGAGTAGCCAGACGCCCAGAACGATGAGAGCAAGGGCGGTCCATTGGGCGGTGGACAAGGCCCAGCCGAAGGGGCTGGCGGCGTCGTGGGCGCGGAAGAACTCGACGACGAAACGGCCCGTGGACGAGAGCACCAGAAACAGCCCCAGGATGCGTCCTGGTTGCGAAAGACGACCAAACGCCAACCATAGGATGAGAAACACCGTGAATTCCGTCGCGGCCTCATAGAGTTGCGTCGGATGCAGGGGGACGCCAAGAGGGACGTTAGAGAAGTCGCGGACGGCGGCGTTGGTGTAGGTGACCGCCCAGGGACGATCGCACACCTCCCCAAAGCAGCAGCCCCCAAAGAAGCAGCCCAGTCGGCCCAGTGCGTGACCGATGGCCAGCCCCGGGGCAAGGCAGTCCGCAGAGGCGGCGATGGGCATCCGATGTTTCTGGAAATACCAAACGAAGAAGAGCAGCCCAGCGATCACGCCACCGTAGAAGATCCCAGCGGACTGCAGCATGTTGAGCGAGAAGAGCTGCTCCGGGTTGCGGCTGTAGTAGCTGAAATCCTGCAGGATGAGGGCGAGCTTCGCCCCGGCAAGGCCCACCAGCGCGGTGTAGAGAGCGGCGCCGACGATGAATTCGGAATCGAGGCCGCGCCGGTTGGCGAGAGCACGGGTGACCATCATGCCGACGAGGAAGCCCAAGGCGACAAAGAGGCCGTAGGAGGGCAGGAAGAAGTTTCCGAATTCAAGAAGCTTGGGATGCATGGCTTAACGAGTGGCGGCCGGCGGGGCGCTACGCCAGAGATCAATCAACAACAGCGCGGTTCCGACGCAGATGCCGGAGTCGGCAACGTTGAAGGTGTACCAGTGCCACGAGCCCAGGAAGAAGTCAAGAAAATCAACGACGTTGCCATAGGCGAGGCGGTCGTGGATGTTTCCGACTGCACCGCCCAGGATGAGAGCCAGGCCGTAGCGCGCGCCCGCGCCACCCCAGGCATTCGAGGCCGAGGCACGCCACAACAGCACGATCAAGGCAAGCACTGCCAGAGAGGAAAGCCCCACCAGAACGGCGGCGCGGACCCAGGGCGCGGCATCGGAGAGGATGCCGAAGGCAGCCCCGCTGTTGCGCACATGCACCAGGTGGAAAAAGCCGGGAATGACCACCACCTGGTCAAAGTGATCCAAGGTGTTCAGCACCCAAAGCTTCGATAACTGGTCAGCCAGATACACCAGCAGGGCAAGGGAGAACAGCCACGCCCGCACCCGGTTGGCAGGCAGGACGGTGATGGTGGCGGAATGTGGTTGGGCAAACTGCAAGCTTCCATTATCAGGGATTCAGCAGGCCCGGCGCGGGTTACGCCAGACAGGTTACGCCAGACATGAGGGGACAGGAAGGATTTGACGGCGCAGGATAGATGTGGCGACAAGACACGGGCGCCAAGACAAAGGCGGCCAATCTGTTGGGACATCGTCGGAAAGAAGTCGGGAGGCTGCTAAGTGCGAACCACAGAAGCGTTAGGGGTCCGCTTCCCGAACAACAGCCAGACAGCAAACAGGCCGGTGAGCAGTGAGATGGCAGCGCCCCAGAGGAGGCTGTTGGGAAAATAACGGAACTCCACCAGATGCTCGCCGGGGGGAACGGTTACGGCCTGAAATGCCTCGCCCCAGGGTTGGGTGGTGGCGGGCAGTCCATCCACTGAGGCGCGCCAGCCGGGCAGCCGCTGTTCCAATAGGGCCAGGGTTCCGCCGCTGTCAGAGCGCACGGAAAAAAGGCGCCGCTCAGGTTCCCAGGCGACCATGCGGGCCGTGCCAGCTTCAAAATTCCAAGCGGGGCGGGCGCTCCTGCGGGCAAAGACCTGGAAGAAGGAGTCCGATGGCTGGAGCAATTCATAGTCGGGGGAAGCGCGGAGGATTGCGGCGGTCTCCCAATCTTTGACGGCAATGAAGAAGCCAACGCCAAGCAGGTCGAGCAAGTCGTGGCTGTGCGGGGGGATGTCGTACTCGCGATTGGTACGAAAGGGAACATGGTTCTCGATGATGGCCTTGAGGTGCCGGTTGACAAAGGGATCGAAGCCTTGAGGGGTGGCAAGACGGTAGTGCCGCATGTCGGTGGTGGCAGGGGCATCCGGAAGGGCAATGCGGAAATCGGGATGGCGGCGGACGTGGGCGAAGACGGCGTCGTCCATTCCGACAAAGGAGGGTCCCCCGGCGCGGGCATCCATCGCATGGATCGCGTCGATATCCCCGGTCACGGCGTTCGAGCGGCGGTTCACGCCAAAGACACGGAACTCAGTGAAGACCAGCAGCAGCAGCAGCGCCACCATGCCGGCAGAGCGGTGGGCACGCATCAGCCAGATACCGCTCCCGACCAGGACGACGGCCACGATGGCATACCAGGCAGAGGCAAGGCCGACGACGAACTGCGGGCCTCCCTGGCGGGCGACAAATAGCAGATAGCCGCTCCAAAGGATGACGAGCAGGCCCCAGGTACGCGAGAGCCAGGGCGACGGACGAGCGGGTTGCCCGAACCGTAGCAGCGCATCCACGCCGGCGGCGGCACAAAGCGCACCCACGAAGGCGAGACCGGAAATGAAGTTGTACGTGCGCAAGGCATCGGGGAGGGCGGGAACGGCACGGACGGCATCGGAGATGAAGGAATAAGGATTCTCCAGCACAAGCAGTAGCGCGGCAAGCAGCGTGAGAACGGGCAGGATGGCGGAACGAGAGGGCCGGGCCAGCAGGACCAGGAAGCCGAGGAGCGCGGTGGCTCCGAGATACATGTAGTCGTGCTCCCAGATTTGCACGCCCGGCTGGGTGCGGTTGTGATCGTACAGATGGGGCAGGAGGAACGAGAGGTAGAAGCGCGGATGGTCAGGCAGTTGCGCGCCAAAGT
>JALOKO010000492.1 GCA_025456495.1 Bryobacterales bacterium
ATGACCCGGTCTGCTGAAGACCACAAAGGTGACCAGCTGAAACACTTCCTCGCGCCCGTACCAACTGCCGATCTCGGCAAAGGCATCCGCGCCTATCAGGAAGAACAGCTCATCGGTGGGCTTCAGTGATTTACTCACCTCGCGCAAAGTGTGGATGGTGTAGCTGGTACGGTCGTGTTCCTCAATGCGCGAGGCACGGAACCGCGTATCGGCCTGACAAGCCAGTTGCACCATGGCGTAGCGCTGATGCCAGGACGCCGCAGAACCGCCGGTCTTATGCGGAGGAATGTTGTTTGGAATAAACCACACCTCATCCAGCCGACAGGTATCGCAGGCAAGTGTCGCCATGGCCAGATGGGCATTGTGAATGGGGTCGAAGGTGCCTCCGTACAAGGCCAGTCTCATCACCGACACCCCAACTGCCGTCTGGCTTCCTCGGCAGCCTCGCGCGCCAGTTCATCACAGCGGTTGTTGTCCGCGTGGTCAGCGTGACCCTTGGTCCATTGCCATTGCACTTCATGGCGCGCGGTCTGTTCCTCAAGGGCCTTCCACAAATCGACATTCAGCACGGACTGTCCGTCGGCCTTCTTCCAATTGCGCCGCTTCCAGCCGTGAATCCACTTGGTGATCCCATTCTTGACGTACTCAGAGTCCGTGATCAGTTCCACTTGGCAGCGCTCGCGCAGGGCCTTTAAGCCTTCCACCGCCGCACTGAGTTCCATCCGGTTGTTGGTGGTTTGAGGATCACTTCCCGCCACCTCCTTCACATGCGCGCCAAAGCGCAGAATGTAGGCCCAACCCCCTGGGCCCGGATTGCCCAGGCAACTACCATCGGTAACCAACGTCACTTGCTTCATGAATGCACTTGCGGGAATGCCGTCTTCGTCCTTGTCCACCCGCGAAAAGCTCACAGATCAGGAAACGGCGGCCGCCAACTGCGACTCAAAAAAGTGATCCACCTGCGCCACCACCTCAGGGCCGGTCCTGCATTCGTACACCGCGCGCCGCAGGGCGGCCCCGCCACGAACGCCGTGCGTGAAGTAGGTGGCGAATTGCTTCATCTTGCCCACCATTTCCGGCTCTTCATGCTGAATCAGCATGTCGTAGTAGGAACGCATCATCCGATACCGGTCTTCCTCAGTGGGCTGCATGTATTCCCCGGTTTCCAGGTACTCAGCAAGCTGCCGGAAAATCCAGGGGTTCGACGCAGCGGCGCGTCCAATCATCACCGCATCACACTGCGTTTCCCGCACCATGCGAACCGCATCCTCGGGGGTGAGAATGTCTCCGTTGCCAATCACCGGAATGCGCAGCGCACTCTTCAGCGCCGCAATCCGAGACCAGTCGCTCTTGCCGCTGTAGCCTTGCTCGCGCGTTCGCGGGTGCAGGGCAATCGCGCTTAGCCCGGCGTCCTCGGCCACCTTCCCCAATTGGACATGCACCAGTTCGTTGTCATTCCATCCAGCGCGGCACTTCAGTGTGAGAGGAATGGAAATGGCCCGTTTCACCGATGCGAGAATCTCGCCAATCAGCGGCAGATCCCGCAGCAGTCCGCTGCCGCCGTTGCACTTCACCACCTTCTTTACGGGGCAGCCCAGGTTCAGGTCAACGAAGTCGAATCCCATGCCCTCGCAATAGCGGGCAGCTTCGGCCAACACAGACGGATCAGCGCCAAACAACTGGGCCGTGATGGGACGCTCATGCTCTTCGAAACTCAGGTAATCGCGGACGGTCTTGGACGGTTTCTGCCGTTTCACGGAAGCAACCACCCCGTGCGAGCTGGTGAATTCCGTCATCAGTAACCCGCAACCCCCTTGGTTGCGAATAAACTGTCGAAACACCGTGTCGGTCACCCCCGCCATCGGCGCAAGCACCGTCGCGGGCGCAATCTCGGTATCGGCAATACGGAAGCTGGAGGGAAAGGTGCTCATGCCGGGATCTTCTTCCATGGTAGCGAATCTCACGCGACCCACGGCAGCATGACTGGCAGCACGAACGGCAGGTTGTCCTAACAGAGGAGTGGCCGGGCCGATCCTCAGCGGTGGCCGCGCGGGAAGAGCGAAAAAAAAGGGGCGTGGTTCTCCGAAAAGCAGCCACGCCCGAATGCTCTCTTGCTCACAGTTGCCACTGCAGCTTGCTTACAGCGCGCTGCATGCACCCTTCGCGGGGTTCCCAACAAACTTCTGTCCATGCCGCACGGAGGCGCTCACGCGGACATTTCGCGTGGCATCGACGATTCCTCGCGCGCCACAGGCTTCTGCGATTTGCGCGTCCATCGCCTCATCGTGCGCACGATGGTTTCCATCTCCAAGGGCTTCAGGATGCAATCGTCCATGCCCGAAAGCAGGCAGTGCTCGCGTTCGCCATCCTGTACGTTGGGCAGCATCCCCACGATGGGAGTGCGCTGGTTTTTGGGCTCATGCTCACGAAGCTCAGTGACTACGCTGAAGCCGTCTGAGCCGTGCAGCTTCGTATCCATGAACACCATGTCAAAGCGGCGGCGCTTGAGTTGCTGCAGCGCGTCGGCGCCGGATGCGGTGAGTTCCACTTCGTAGCCCATGCGCTCCAGCACCAACGCCACGGCGCGTTGATGGATGGTGTTGGAATCGGCAACCAGCACCAGACCCCGGCGGATGCTGGAGTCAGTGAACTCGAAGTCGAGCTTGTGGATCTCTTCGGAATCGTAATCCGACGGGTCCTTCCACAGCCGGTCCGGCACGTCCATGCGCACGGCTTCGGTGAGGTTGATCACCAGGTCGCCCCGGCGTACCGGGCGCGGCAGAATCAGCACGCCAGCCAACTGCTCCAACTGCGGAAGCGCTTCGCATTCCTGGCGGGATGCAATCACCACGAAGGGGATGCCGTCAAACTCGGGGTGGTCGCGCACGGTGGCTACTAGTTCCACCGCATTGCGTTCCCCAACAAAGGCCGGCGAAAGCACCACGTCAAAGCGCTGTTGCTTCACTGCCTCTGCCTTCATGACATCAATGGCGTCTTCAAACCGGGCCGAATACACGACTTGCGCGCCCCAGGACTGCAGGTAATACTTCTGGATGCGTCGGCTGATTTCGCTGCCGCCAATCAGCAGAACCCGTTTGCCCTGGATGCGGCTGACATCGTCGTCGCGCAACGCCAGCATGTGCGTTTGCTTCTTCAGCAACAACGAGAACGACACCTGCGTGCCCTTCCCGCCGTCACTCTCGGCGGAAATTTCCCCACCCATGCGGCTTACCAGCAGCTTGCACAACGGTAGTCCCAGGCCGCGGCCCTCCACCTTGCCCTTTTGCTGAATGACGTACGGCTCAAA
>JALOKO010000493.1 GCA_025456495.1 Bryobacterales bacterium
GCCTTCCTGCTGGCATGCACTCTGGCGCTTCCCTTGGGCGTGTTGGCCCAGGGCAAGAAAAAGAACAATCCTGACGACATCGGCAATCGCGATGTCGATGGCGGCGTGAACTTCTATTCGCTGGAAAAGGAGATCGCCCTCGGCAAGCAACTCGCCACGGAGATTGAGCGTCAGGCGAAGATCGTCGACGACCCCATCATCAGCGAGTACGTCAACCGTGTGGGGCAGAACCTCGTGCGGAACTCCGACGTGAAGGTTCCGGTATCCATCAAGGTCATCGACAGCGATGAGGTGAACGCCTTCGCGCTGCCCGGCGGCTTCTTCTTCGTCAACACAGGGCTGATCATGCGCGCCGACAATGAGGCCGAACTGGCCGGCGTGATGGGCCACGAACTGGCGCACATCGCTGCGCGGCATGGCACCCGCCAGGCCACCCGCGGCCAGATCATCAACCTTGCCAGCCTGCCGTTGCTGTTCGTGGGCGGCTGGACCGGTTATGCCATCCGTCAGGGCGCTGGCCTCGCCATCCCCATGACCTTCCTCACCTTCTCGCGCGGTTTTGAGGAAGAGGCGGATCTGCTGGGCATCCAGTATCTGTACAAGGCCGGCTACGACCCCGCATCCTATGTCGACTTCTTTGAAAAACTCCAGGCGATGGAGAAGCGCAAACCCGGCACCCTATCCAAGGTGTTCCGCTCCCATCCGCTCACCGAAGACCGCATCAAGAACTCCCAGGAGACCATCGAGAAGTACCTGAAAGAGAAGCCGGAATACGTGCTCACCACCAGCGAGTTTGAAGATGTCAAGGATCGCCTGGCGATGGTCATCAACAAGCAGCGCGGTGAGATTGGGGATCCCAACAAGCCCACGCTCCGTCGCGCCCCGGGCAGTGACCGCATTGAAATGGGTGACGAGAAGAAGGAAGACGAGGTGGATCCTGACGAGCGTCCCACCCTGAAGCGGCGCCCCAACTAGATTGTCCCGGCGCCCATCCTCTGTTTGCAACACCCGGCGTCCCTCCTGGATGCCGGGTGTTTTTTACGTTCGTTCGCGCCAGCGCGCTACCGGCCGTCGGTCCCTGAGCCCCTTACCAGCAAACGCAGCCGCAGCAGCAACAGCCGCTGCACCTCCCGCAGCGTCTTCCATAGGGATCGCATCCGGAAGAACTCGCTATTGCCGTAGATTCTGGCCCGGTGCGTCACTCCCAGTTCCACCGCGCGCAGGCCCTGGCGCTCCAGGCCCCACACCAGTTCCACGCAAATCGCCCCGCTGGAAGCGCGCAGCGTTACCCGCTGCAGCAGGTCGCGACGAATCAGCCGGAAGTCGCAATCCACGTCGCTCAGCGCCAACCCGAACAGCAGCCGCGCCACCTCGCGATACGCGGCCCCCAGCAGGATACGGCGCTTCGGGTCAGACCGTTGCTTCTTGAAACCATTCACCCACAGTGCGCCCTGGGCGGCCTGGTGCAGCAACAGGGGGAGTTCGCGCACGTCATACTGCGCATCGCCGTCGGTGTAGAAAACGAAGTCTTTTGAGGCAGCGGCGAATCCGCTGCGAAGGGCGCCGCCATATCCCTGGTTGCGGACATGATGCACCACACGCAGTCGTTCGCCATACTGCTGGCGAAGCTCTGACAGCACATCCGCCGTGTGGTCCTGGCTGCCGTCATTGATCACAATCACTTCCCAATCGTCAACATGCGCCTCCAGCACCGCGAAGGTATCCGCAATCAGGCCCGGCAGGCTGCCCGCGTCATTGTAGGCGGGAAAGAACACGCTGAGTGAGAAGGGGAAGCGGGGATCGGCCATGGCATTGGACGCGGTGTTCACGGGTGTAGTGGCGCCTCAAAGATGGGTGCGTCCGCCGGAGGAGGCTCCTCGCTCACTGACTTCACCTCATGGTGTTTCCAGCCCAACATCACACGCGCGGTAAAGCGATAGATTTCCGCGTGATACGGTCCTTGGGCGATCCATACCGGCGGGCGCTTGTCCCGCGCAAACTCAAGGAACGCCTCAGTGGGTACGGCGCGCTGCTGGTACTGCGGCAGCTTCTTCTGCCACAAATACAGGGGACTGGATACGCTGAAGCCAATCACCATCACCCACCCCAGCACAGGCTGCCAGCGGGGACGCGATTCCCACAGCAGTTTGATCGCCCATGCCAACAGCAGCGCGGCGCCCGCGGTGGCCCAGTAGCGGTGGCGGCTGGGGGCTTCGGTGGTATAGGTGAGAAACGAATACGGCAGCAGGGTGAACACGCTGAATGCCATGCTGATGGCCGCTACCCGGTAAGCCCGCTTCCATACCAGCACGCCAAGGCTCAGAATACCCCAGGGCATCATGATGCGAAAGAGCGTCCGGGGCAACGTCAGCCAAAAGGGCGCATGAATCGAAAACGTCCCGTCGTTCAGGTGCAAATGGTCTCGGGCGGCCTGAAAGATGAAGATGGCGTACACCAAAGAAAGGACCGGGGCCAGGCAGATGGGCCAAAGGTCTTCCTTGCGGCGCTCCCCCACCACCCACCAACTGGCGGCGTACAGCAGCGGTAAGGCAGCCGCGCTCTCCTTGGAATACAGCGCCAGCAGGAACAGGGTCGCCACCCCCAGCAGCCACTGGGTTTGGCGCGTGCGCAGCCAGTGCAGCCAGCACAACAAAGACCCCATGGCGAAGCCAAACACAAACAGATCGTGGACAGCGGCCACCCAGACAATGGCCTCCTGGTGACCATTCATCAGCAGGAAGACCATTGCCGCCAGGAACGCGCGACGGTAGCCGATGGCGGGAATTGACCCGAACAGCACCAGCAGCATGCCGTTCAGCGCGTGCAGGGCAACGCTGCCCAGACGGTGGACAAAGATATCCGGACCCACCACGGCGTCGATCGCGCGCGTCCACACCAGAGAGGTGGCGCGACAGCGGTACAGCGCGTCCCCAATCAGCTTCGGCATCCCATCCGCGGACACAAAGTCACGGCCAAGCCCGATTTGCTGATAATCGTCTGAGATCCCCGGCAGGCTCAGGAACGGCAGGTAGGGGAGCAGGGCGGCCAGCGCCAACGCCGCTATCCCCAGGCCCACGACGCGCAGGCCTCCGCGCTGCCGCACCCAATCCCCCACAATCCCGGGCCGGTTCATGCGCGCGCCTCCGCTTCCGGCGGTGCCACTTTGCGCGCGATCTCCCAAAGGGATTGCCCCACCGGGAAGCGCCCCCCCATCCGCAGCCATGCCGCTCCCAAGCGCAGGATGCGCTCCAGCACCCGGTTCAGCAGGGGATGAACGGCCTGCAGTCCGCTTTCGTGCTGCGAATTC
>JALOKO010000494.1 GCA_025456495.1 Bryobacterales bacterium
CGCCGGAGATGGCGATGATCTTCACCTCAGGATAGCGGCGGTGAAAGGTCTGGATGGTCTCGATGCCTTCCTGCTCAGGCATGATGAGGTCAGTAATCAGCAGATCAAAGGGGCGGTGACCGATCACTTCCAGGGCCTCTCGCCCGTGTCCGGCTTCGCCCACCTCATACCCGTCAGGTTCCAGCATACGGCGCAGGACAAGGCGCACATCGGGATCGTCATCCACGATGAGGATGCGCGATGGCCTGCGGGGAGCCACCGCGCCGCTGACTATGACTTCCGTCGCCAACCTGAGTGCCTCACTCAACCGATCAAAATGCCTGCAACCAGGGCCGCTCTCCGGCCCACCGGGTCAGCCCCTGCTAAGGAGAACCGGCCATGTTCTCAAGAGCTTCCAGTTCGCGTCCAGCATCTGCCCACTTGCCTTCTGACACCAACTGGCGATAGCGTCGGAGTCGGCTTCGCACTTCCTGGCGGATGCGCGCATCGGAATCAGCCGTTCCGTTGAGAGACCGGGGTTCCGGCTCACCCGTATCGGAACGAGTTACAAGTGCCCCAGGTCCTGTCTCCATGGTATCCGAGGCGGGTACCGTTTGGAAATCGCCCACGCCCTTTAGCTGGGCGAGTTCCTGCAGGGCCTCCCGGTATGTATCGCGATAGATAAGGTCGTTGCCCACAGCGATGACAATCTTGCGCAGTTGCGGCATCCGAGCTTCGGAAGCCTGAATGTAGATGGGCTCGACGTAGGCGACGGTATCTCCGATGGGAAGCGTGAGGATCTGCCCACGAAGTACGCGCGAGCCCTGCTGGTTCCACAGGCTGAGATCCTTGGCGATGTTCTGGTCCTGGTTGATGCGCGCTTCAATCTGCATCGGGCCGAAAACCAGTTCCTGTTTGGAAAGACGCAGAAATACCAGCTCCCCCAGATTCTCGCCGTCGCAGCGGGCCAGCATCATGCCGATGAGGTTGTCCTTGTTGCGAGGGGTAAACGGAAGCAGAAGCAAAAACTCCGGCTCGTCGCTGCCGGGCAAACTGGCAACGACATACACGGGGCTGAGAGGCTGCGGCGAATCCGTCTGGCCCTGCACGTTGCGGGCAATGTCCCAGGCGTCTTCCTTGTTATAGAAAGCCTGCGCATCGCGCATGTGATAGGTACGGTAGATCTCAGCCTGAATGCGGAAGAAGGTCTCAGGGTAACGGGCATGCTGGCGCAGGTCCTCAGGCATTTCGCTGGCGGGCCGGAAGAGGTTGGGGAAAAGCTTCCAGTAGGCTTGAATGACGGGGTCGTCGGGCTGAAAGACGTACAGGATGGTCTCTCCGGTGTAGGCGTCCACGGTAGCCTTGACGGCGTTGCGAATGTAGTTTACCGGCCCCATCCGAGTGAGCGGCAGGGTCTTGGAGTAGGGGTGTGCATTGGAGGTTGAATAGCCATCGACGGTCCAGACCAGCCTCCCGGACTCAGTAAGCACCAGATACGGGTCAGCGTCCCAGGCAACGAAATTGGCGAGCGCCTCCACGCGCTGCCCCACGTTGCGCCGGATCATCATGCGTGTTTCATCCGTGATGAGGCTGGTGAGAAGGATGTTGTAGTCAGCGTGATAAACGGCCGCGGCAAGGCGCATCAGGGGATTGGAAACCGGGATGCCCCCGTTGCCCTCATAGCGGGAGAAGACGTTATCCTGGCCGGCGGGATAACTGAACTCCTCCTGGCCACTGCGGACAAAGACGGGCTCGTGGACCACCTCGCCATAGTAGATTTCGGGTCGCGTGAGCTGGAGCGACTTGCTGCGCACCTGGGCCGGCGCATCCTGAACGAAGAGAACCGGCTGGCCGTCAGCGGTGATTTCGTTGGCTTCCGCCATCACCATACCGAAGCCGTGCGTGTAGATGAAGTGGGGGTTTACCCAACGGCTTTGCGCGTCGCGCAATTGGCTGATGTCCAGTTCGCGGGGGGTCAACAGAACCTGCCGCAAACGACCATCAATCCGATAGCGATCCACGTCGGTGTCAGGAAATGTGTAGTAAGGGCGCAAGGTCTGGATTTGGGTAACGGTATCGTGAAACGCGCGCCAGTCCCAGAGTCGAACATTGGAGAGAGTCGCCTGGTGTTCCTCCACCTTGAAGCGGCTCTCCATGCCCGCGTCGAATTCCACTGAGCGCGCGTTCTGGCTGAGCCGATAGGCCTCTCGCGTGGCCTCAAGATGCTGCTGGATGTAGGGCCGCTCAATGGCGATTTCGTTTGGACGCACGTAGACGGCGCCCACCAGACTGGGGACGGCAGCCTGCAGCAGGAAGACCACCGGGACCGCCAAGGCAACCCTGAGCTTGCCGGACGCAACCGCCAATGCGGCCAACAGGCAAACCGCGACGGTAAGCCATGCCAGTGGCAGACGGACGTGGATATCCACCCAGTTCATGCCCACCATGAACTCGTGGTCAGTCCACAGCATTTGATAGCGGCCAAGGTAGGCATTGATCGCCAACCCAACCAGGGCCAGGGCGCCCAAGGCGCGAAGGAAACGGCTTTCCAGCGCGCCAGAGAACTCGAAGAGCTCATCCAGCACGATGGCCTCGCCGTTGCGCGGGGCGTTCGCAAGCACCTGCCACACGCGGGCCGTGAACCAGAACACCAAACCGCTAAGCACCAGCAGCGCGAAGAGAAAGTTCCGCAGACTCAACAGAAAAGGCAACGAGAACAGGTAATAGCTGAGCGGTTGCTGATAGACGGGATCAAGCCACTCCGAGGAGCGGTCAAGCTGCAGACTTCCGAAGAAGCGGACAACCGTCCAGGAGTCAATCGTCGCCACGGCCAGCAAGGCCGCCAGTCCCAGCAGTACGAAGGAGGAGATGAAGCCGTAGGCGCGGTGCCGGCGCAATCCGGTTCCCGCATACTTCAGGGCGCGGGCGTGTACCATCCACAGAACCGCAAAGGCCAACAACGAGGCCCCAACCACGGGCAGAGTCCCGTAGGCGAGCATGGAGAGGTAGGTGTCCAACTGGCCGAGTTCGGTCCACCAGGCCCACTCGATTGCAAAACCGGAAACGGCGCGGGCAGAGAATAGAATCGCGAAGAAGGCCGCCATGAGGAAGGGACCCCAGTTAACGCGACGAACACCGCGGTTTTCGGATGAGACCACTCTTTCAGCCACTACGATCCTTCCTTCTCTGGGGAAGCCCCTTTGTACGGGACGAATTCTTTGTACGGAACGCGCCCTTTGCACGGGACGAATTCGTTATACGGGACGCGCCCGGTGGTGGTCACGCCAACTCTGGTTACCCTGGATCCCATCACCAAAGAGATCCCAT
>JALOKO010000054.1 GCA_025456495.1 Bryobacterales bacterium
TGCGTATCCAGGGCCTCCCAGCAGCCTTGGGCGCTTCCCGTATTCTAGCCCACCCGCCGGGGGCTGGGCGTCGGCGGACGTCGGGTGGGTGTCATCGCCCCTTCAAACAAGCCGCGCCGCGCGCGTCCAGGCTGGGCGGCCATGTTATCCTCAACGTTTTTGCGCGACAAGGATTGTCCATGACACCGTTTACCGTTCACGAGGGCATCGGCCTGATTTTCGACATGGATGGAGTGATTCTGCATTCCAACCCCATCCACATGGAAAGCTGGCTGCTGTACCTGAAGCGGGAAGGGCTGCCGGAGAGCGCCTTGAAGCCGGAGAAGATGTACGGCAAGCGGAACGACCAGATTTTCGCGGATCTGTATCCCGATGCCAGCCCGGAGGAGATCGCGCAGCGTTCAAGGGACAAGGAAGCGTTGTATCGGGAGCTGATGGCCCCGCGATTGGAAGAGCAATTGACGCCGGGCTTGCGGGAGTTGCTGGAGTCCAACCGGCACCGTCCGATTGGGATGGGGACGAATGCGGAGCGCGCCAACGCGGACTTCGTGCTGGATGAAGCGCGGCTGCGGCCCTACTTCTGGACGGTGGTGGATGGCTGGATGGTGGCGCGTCCGAAGCCTGCTCCGGACATCTATCTGCAGGTGGCCCACAACCTGGGGCTGCCCGCGCGCAACTGCATTATCTTTGAGGATTCCTATAGCGGGGTGACGGCCGGCCTGGCGGCGGGGGCCCGCGTGGTGGGGGTGACCAGCACGCACGCGGACTTCCCGCAACTGGACATGCACATCCGGGACTTTACCCAGCCGCAACTGGCGGACTGGTTGTCGCGCCAGCGCCCGGTGTAGCGGTTCGGCTTTTGGCCGCTACGCGGTGTTGCCGGGCGCCGCAGGACGCCGGGCGCCGCAGGATGCCGGGCGTCACAGGATGCCGGGCGTCACATTCTCCACCCAACCGGCCAAAGGCCACGGATCTACTGGATGGTGCTGGCCCCGGGCGTTCCCAGGTCTTCGCTGGGGATATTGCGGTTGATGTGGTTGTCGAGGTTGATGACGTAGGTGTCCTTGGCCTCAATCAGGATGGGGGAATGGGTGGCCGCGATGACGCGGAACTTCTTCTGGTCAACCAGTTCCATGAGCATCTTGAGGATACGCCGCTGGTTGCTGGGGGAGAGAGCCATTTCCGGTTCGTCCAACAGGAGGATGGCGCCATCGGGAAAGCTGGGGAAGGTCTGGCTGAACATGGAGAGCATCACCTGCCCGTGGCTGGCGGTTTGCAGAAACTCCAGCATTTCGTGCTGACCCTCGAAGAGCTCAAGATGCGCGCGCGGGTTGTGTGCTTCGGCATCGAAGAGGAAGATGTTCTCAGTGTTGGCGCCCTGGGTATCCAGCCGGTAGATGTAGCCGTCCACCTGCTCACCCTTGAGGGCCAGATGGATGGAGTGCAGCAGGGTGGACTTGCCGCTGCCGTTCTCACCCTGGATAAGCGTCAGCGGGTGACGCAGATCCATGACGATGGGCATGTGAAAATTGAGATGCACCAGCACCGGGTGCGCAAGGATTTTGAGAAACATAGGGTTCTGCTCCAAACCGTGCCTGAGGCGAGCCGCTGGGATGCGGCGCGCGTGGATGGCTCCACCACAAGGGTGTACAGATGATTGCCGGGCGTGGGAGTTCCAAGTCTTTTCTTGCGGGCCAGCGTGCGCCGTGCCCGGGCAGCCACGCATTCACCGCCATGCAGCCTGACGCAGCCGCATTGACGCAACCTGTACGCTACTCCAGCCGCCTGCAGTGGGAGAGCGCCGAGAATCCCCTGGCCGCGATGCGGCGGCAACTGGAGGGGGAGGGCCGCGAGGTGCTGGACCTGACGGGGAGCAACCCGACTGGCTGCGGGCTGGGCGACTGGGGCGATGCCATCGCGGCGGCGCTGGCCACGCCGGGCAGTGCGCGCTACCGTCCGCTGGCGCAGGGATTGCCGCGCTCCCGGGAGGCGGTGGCGGCCCACTACGCTGCGCTTGGGGTGGAGGTGGACCCCGGCCGGTTGATGCTGACGGCAAGCACCAGCGAATCCTATTCCCTGCTATTCCAATTGCTGTGCGATGCGGGGGACGAGGTGCTGGCGCCAACGCCCGGCTATCCCCTGTTTGAGCACTTGGCGGGGCTGGCGGGGGTACGGCTGCGGACCTATGGATTGCGGTACGCCGGGGAATGGATGGTGGATTTCGCGGCGCTGGAGGCCGCGTTGCACCCTCGCACCCGGGCGGTGCTGGTGGTGAATCCGAACAACCCCACGGGTGGCTATCTGCGCCAATGGGAACTGGACCGATTGCTGGCGCTGTGCGCGGCGCGCGGCTTGGCGCTGATTGGCGACGAGGTGTTTTGGGAGTATCCGCTGGAAGCCCGGGGGGAACGGACCTGCCTGGCGGCGGAGGTGCAATCGCCAGCGCTGCTGTTCAGCCTGGGTGGCCTTTCCAAGAGTGCGGGCATGCCGCAGATGAAGGTGGGATGGATGCTTGCGCGAGGGCCGCAAGCGGAATGCCAACGGGCGCTGGAGCGCTTGCGGTGGATCGCGGACACCTATCTTTCAGTATCGACGCCGGCGCAGGAGGCGCTGCCGGACCTGTTGCGCGTGGGCAGCGAAATCCGGGCGCAGATTCAACAGCGGCTGCGGACGAACCTGGCGCTGGTGAGGCGGTGGGCGCGCCGAGGGCGGCTGGTGTCGGCGTTGCCGGTGGAGGGGGGATGGAGCGTCATCCTGCGGCTGCCGGCGGCGATGGATGACCAGGAATGGTGCCGGTGGCTGCTGGGGAACGCGCATGTGTGGGTGCAGCCCGGTTACTTCTACGACCTGCCGGGCGGCCCGTATGTAGTGCTGAGCCTGCTAACGCCGCCGGATGCACTGGACGCGGGGTTGGGGCGCATCAGCAAAGTGGTGGAGGAGTGCGCGGGGTGAAGGGCGCGCTCCGCCACCGGGAACGGGAGTCGGCCACACTACCAGCGCTGGTCGCGGTCGCCGCCACGGCGGTTGTAGCCGCCGCCACGGCCCGAATCGCCGGCACGGCCATAATCGCCGCCGCGGCCAGAATCGCCGCCGCGGCCATAGTCTGCGCCGCGGCCCGAATCACCGCCGCGTCCATAGTCTGCGCCGCCGGACGCGCGACCGTAGCCGCCTCCGCCTCCGCCTTCGGTGCGGGGCCGGGCTTCGTTGATGACTAACGCGCGTCCGCCCATCTCACGGCCATTGCAGGCCTCAATGGCCTGCTCAGCCACCTGGCGGTCAGCGATCTCAACGAAGCCGAAACCACGCGACTCTCCAGAGGTGCGGTCGCGGACGACACTGGCCTGCTCCAAGGGAAAACCAGCGTCGCTGAAGAAGGCGTGCAAGTCCTCTTCCATGGCCCGGAAGGGCAGGTTTCCCACATACAGTCTCACCATGCCAATTCTCCTAAAATCCCTCAACACTGCGTGCGTTGGCCAGCAGGGGCGAGGTTGCCGGTGGGGTCGGCGGGGGCCTTCCGGGGTGTCGCTCCGCCTTGAAGACCCGACGAAGGCCGGGGGCGATTTCCTACGCTGGCGCGGAACGACGAGGGCTGCTGGCAGCGCGGGAAGGGGCGGGAAGGGACGGAGTGCGGGACGACAAACCAGACCGGACGGAACCGAACACGACCTCACTTGCAGGAATCGCGGCCAACTGGCTGCAAGTAGAATATCCGCGGATTGGGGAAATCTCAATGAAAAAGTGCGGGCCGAAAGCGTGAGGGCATTTGGCGTGGGGTGGAGACCAGATGGTGGGGCGGGAACGGCGCCCGCGGGGAGCGCCATCCCGAGGGGGATGACGCTCCGCGGGTGACGCCGACGGTCTAAAAGTTGGCCGTGCGGGCGGGGGAGCTGCCCACGCTGTTGGTGAGCGTGACGCTGACGCTTTGTACGGGGTTGGCGCCACCCTGGACGGTGAAGGGCACCGTGAGGCGGAAGGCGCTGCCGTTGGTGCGGCCGGGGTTGCTGTTGTACCAGGTGGTGGCGGCTTCGGAAAGCGGAATGGTGACCTGGGAGGTTTGGAGTCCGCTGCCCGATGGGGCGGTGAAGGTGAACAGTGCGCTGGTGAGGTCGCGGGGTGTGGAGAAGCCGGTGAGGCTGACGGTGAAGTTGTCGCCGTTGCGGGTGAGGGCGAGATCAAGGACCTGCGGGGCGCTGCGCGGGATGACGATTTCCTGGTCCTGCGTAGGACCGCCGGTGATTTGAGCGCGGACCCGGATGGCGCCTGCAACCGTGCCGGTTTGGATGCGTTGCGGAGAGGCGTTGGGGAAGACCACCGCCGTGCTGTTGGCGGCAATCTGGAAGGTGGCGCTGCGGCCGGCATCGGTGCCGACAACGAAGCGGACATTGGGATCGTCCGCATTGTTGGTGGCGTTGGGGGTAAAGGTAATGGTGGCCACTCCGTTCAGGGGGAGCGGATAGGCCTGGGCGAGGGTGAGCACCACGTCGCGCTGTTCGCGGGGGGCTGGATTGGGAATAGGCGCGAAGCTGAGCGCGGGAATGGGCACGGCGGTGACGTTCAAGGCGAACTCGCGGCTGTCGGTGCGGTTGAGGGAATCTCGCACGCTTAAGGTGAAGGTGCGGGATTCCGCCGTGGGAAGCGGGGTGCCGATGATGCGGAGGGTGTTGCTGGTGACGCTGGGAGCATCAAAGGAAAGCCCGGCGGGAAGGACAATGCCCGCAATCTGCCAGGTGTAGCCGGGGGTACCGCCGGTGGCCTGGATTTCGCCTGTGTAGGGGGTGCCGACAATGGCGTTCGGAAGCGAGGTGGTTGAGATGGTGGGGCGCACCACGTCCACCATCAGGGTGTAGGCGCGGGTGGCTTGGCGAAGGCTGGTGGTGGCCCGCACCTGGAAGCTGAGCTGGGCGGCGGCGGGGAAGGTCCCCTGGAGCATGCCGCCGCTGGTGATGGTGAGTCCGGCGGGTGCGTTCAGCAGGGTCCAGGTAACCACGGGCTGGCCCTGCGGGGGCGTTTGTTCCTGGGTGCTGAGGCCGGTGAGGCTTAACTGCTGTTGATAGGGAACGCCGATGACGGCGCTGGGGAGGGTGTCCGGCGCGATGCGCAGGGCGGACGGGAAGATGAGCAACTGTAGGTCGCGCGTGACCTGGGCGCCGGCGCCGTCACGGGCAATGACGCGGACGGGGACTTGACCGGCGGAGGTGGGGGTGCCCAGAATCCGTAGCGTGACGGGGTTGGCGGGGGTGGTGGCATTGGGCCGCTCCACTTGCAGGCCGACGGCCAGGAGGGCGCCCACGGTTTCGGTAGCGACATCCAACGTGTAGGGTGCGGTGCCGCCCGTGGCGGTGATGGTGACGCCCGTGCCGGTTGGGCCATAGGCTTCCCCGACTACGCCGGTGGGCAGACTTTGGACGCTGATCTCCAGGCCCGGCGGGGGTGGAGGTGTGGGATCGCCCACCGTGAACTCCAGGGCATTGGAGACCTGGCCGCCGGGATTCCTGATGGTGACCGGCACGATGCGGGCCGTGGTGAGCAAGGCGGGGGGGATGGGCACCACGACGCTGGTGGGCGCCAGGCTGGTGGGGTTGAGGATGGTGCTGCCAAACAGCAGAACGGCGCCCGGTGCGATGTTGCTGCCCGTGACGGTTAGCACCAGGTTGACGGTGGAGACGGGCGCGTTGGCGGGCGTGAGTTGGGTGAGGATGGGCGCGCCGCCGGCCGCCTGTACGGTGAATTCGACGACATTGGAGGAGGCCCCGCTGGGGTTCAACACCCGCACCTGGACGATGTCGGCCAGTTCCAGAAGGGTTGCCGGAACGGTGACCGTGATGCTGGTGCTGGTGGTGGCGCTGGGTGTCAACTGCGTGCCGCGGAAGAGAACGCGAGAACCCGAAACGAAGTTCGTTCCGGTGAGGGTTAAGACGGAGGCGGGGCTACCGGCGGGAAGCCGATCCGGCGCCAGACTGGTGATGGTGGGAGAATCCGCCTGAGCTGTCACGGTGAAGGACTGAGAGCCGGAGAGCTTGCCGTCCGGGTTGCGGACGCTGACACTGACGGTGCGCGCCTCAGTAAGTTGCGCGGCGGGAAGGTTGGCGGTGAGCGAGTTCGCGTTCACAAAGGTGGTGGCGAGGTCTACGGTTCCAAAGCGCACCACCGCGCCGCTCTGAAAGCTGCTGCCGGTGACGGTGACTGTGAAGCCGCTGCCGTTCTGGACGGCGCTGGAGGGCGAGAGGGAAGTGAGGGTGGGAGGGGCCGCTTCGACGGTGAAGGGCTGGCCGGACGATAGCTGGCCATCCGGGTTGCGCACGGTGATCTGCACGGTCTGCAAGGTGTTCAGCAATCCTGTGGGGATCACGGCGCCCAGGCTGCTGGCGCTATCGAAGGTGGTGGTGAGGTTGACGGCTCCGAAGCGCACCACGGCGCCACTTTGGAAGTTGCCGCCCGTAACCGTGATGGCGACGGCGCTGCTGCCCGCCACGGCAGTATTCGGACTCACCTGGCTGATGCTGGGCGCAAGGGCCAACACGCGGAAGGTGACCGGCAATGAGGTTTCGTCGTCCTCGGGCCGGCGAATGCGCAGTTCGACGTCGCGTACGGTTGTTAGTAAGGCGGCGGGAATGGTGGCCCGCAGGATGGTCCCTTCCAGCGTTGACGGCAGGATGTCGTTGCCAAAACGCAATCCCGGTGCGACGCCCGCGGCCTCGGTCTGGATTTGCAGCAAGGTGTCCGCACTGCCCACGGTCACGCTGGGCGGACTCACATTCAGGATCTGCGGAAGGAAGCGCTCGAACACATCAAAGGGCAAGGAGTTTGATGGGGGACCGGTTGGGTTTTGCACGGAAACCTGGAAGACCCCGCGGGTGGCCAGTTGCTCTACGGGGATGGTGACGGTTAACTGAGTGCTGCTGATGACGGTGGTGGACAGGCCTGCTCGGGCGCCAAAAGTTACGGTGGCGCCGGTTTGGAAGCCGGTTCCCGTAATGGTCACCACCCGCGGCGCAGTCGAGCCCTCCGGGGCGCTATTCGGCGCGAGCAGCGAAATACTAAGCAGGCTGAGCACCTCAAAGTCGCGTTCTTCGGAGAGTTGCTGCGGGGGGCCGGGGTTGCGGACGCGCACCTTCACGATGCCAGGCGTGGCGGGCAGGGGGACGTTGTCGGCGCGCAGGGTTTGCGCATTGACGAAGGTGGTGGGGAGCGGTTGTCCGTTGAACAGGATCTGGGAGGTGTCAAGGAAGTTGGCGCCGTCGACCTCGAACCGGGTGAGGATTTCGCTAGCGACGCCGGCGGCGGGCAAGAGCCGGGTGAGGGTGGGGGGTGGTCCTGTGACGGTGAAGGTTTGAGGCTGCGAATCGCCGCCGCCCGGCGCGGGATTGCGGACGATGATGCTCAACGTGCCCGGGGTCA
Organism: Bryobacterales bacterium; assembly: GCA_025456495.1. GTDB lineage: Bacteria > Acidobacteriota > Terriglobia > Bryobacterales > Bryobacteraceae > JACTMJ01. The sequence continues at coordinate 7,399 of JALOKO010000054.1, forward strand.
TGAGCTGGGCGGCGGGGATGGTGGCGGTGATGGTGGTGGCGGTGGGTGTGCCCGTGATGGTAACGGGCGCGTTGTTCGCCAGGACGGTGGAATTGGCGTTGAACCCGGTGCCGGTAAGGGTGATGGGGGTATCGGGGCTTCCCGCGACGGCGGTGTTGGGCGCGACGCTGATGAGTACGGGAAGGGGGTTACCGACCACGAAGTCCTGCGGCCCGGAGGTCTGGGTGTCGGGGTTGCGCACGGTCACGGTCACCGTGCGCGCGGTGGTGAGTTCCCCGACGGGAATGGTGGTTTGCAGTTCCGTGGCGCTGAAGAAGGTTACGGTAAGCTGAGTGCTGCCGAACAGCACCACCGCGCCATCGACGAAGTTCGTCCCGGTGACGGTGAGCGGGGTCGCGCTGTTGCCCACCACTGCGCTGGGTGGGTTCAACGAGATGAGGGTGGGTGGGGCCGCGGTGATGGTGAACTGGAGGCCGTTGGAGCGGGGGGGAGGAGGGCCGCCCGGGTTGCGCACGGTGACTGTCACGGGACCTGGCGTCTGCAAAAGCGTGTTCGGAACGTCCACGGTGAGGCTAGTTGCAGTTGCGGTAGGCGGGTTCGGCGTCAGGTCGTTGCCAAGACCGAACTCGACCACGGCGCCGCTCTCAAAGCCCTGTCCGGTAACAGTGAGTGTCACCGGCCCGGAACCCTGCACGGCGGTGAGTCGGCTGAGTTCAGTGATGGCTAGGGCCTGCCCCCACACTGCGACGTTCATCGCCGCCAGCAAGGCGAGCAGCCATGTCGCCCGTAGCAGACCGCGAGCGCCACGCAGCGAACGGCCAACGCCGCGCGTCCCGTCGCTCGTCCGCGTGCTCACTTCCCTGCTTCCCCGGTGAATCTTGTTTGCCATCCCGTTGTCTCCCATCCTGTTCCCGTCCAGATGCTGCCTTGCCTTGCGCGGTGCGGGCTAGGGAGCCCCGAAGGTGGGCGAGCCACCCGTGATGGTGATGGTGGGAGGTGGCGTGCCGCCGCCGGGCGGAGGCGTGGTGGGTGGCGCAGGGCTGTTGCCGCCGCCACCGCCGCCCAATGCCGCGGCTACACCGGCTCCGGCTCCGGCGACAACCAGCAGAATGATCAACCCCTTGCTGCCGCCACCGCCTCCGGTTGCGGCGGGCGCGGCGTTGGTTTGGGTAATGCGAGCGGTGGCCCGCTGATTGCGGAAGGAGGCAACCACGCGGATTTCAAAGCTCCCGACGATGTTGTTAGGGCGCATGCCCTCCACCCGTACAAGGCCCTTTTCGTTGGTGATGAGGGTGGCCTGCGTGCTGCCATCGACAAAGACTGCGCTGGCGCCCATGGCAGGTGTGGTGAAACTGACTGAGGCCCCGAACACGGGTTTCCCCTGGGCGTCCACCACACGCACGGCCGGGGAGCGCATCAGCAGTTCGCGGATGTTGTTGATGGAGCCTTCGCCTTCCACCACTTCCACGCGCAGCGCTTCGGTGGGGGTGGGGTCAGCCTGCTGACCCAATTCCAGGGCGGTGGCAGGCCACGGGAGGAGGGCCATCACCAGTAGGACGGCCAGCATGGCGTCCAAGCGGATACGGCGGAACGCGCGGCGGGTGACCGTGGAAGGCAGGTCCGCGATGGCGCGATGGTGGGCGATGCGCTTGGTAAGGTTCCGACGCATGGGGTGCTCCTCCTCTGCGGGTGTACGCCCGATTATAACGTAGGCTTTCGGCTGCTAACCCGAATAGAACGGATCGTTTACAAGTGCAAACCCACGGACGTTACCCTTGCAAACCCGAGTGCATACCCAGTACAGTTGAGGCTAAGGCCGGTCGCGCAACTCCCTGGAAATAGAACAAGTCCATGGCTTCTCCCTCTGCAGAATTGCCGCTTGCCACGTGGGCGCCCACCACGAGTCCGTTGCGGGTTGAATACGCCAAGCCCGCGATGGAGGAAATCCGTGCGCGCGCCGTGGAGGGCTACTATCGCCTGGCCAAGGGCGGGGTGGAACTGGCAGGGTTGTTGATTGGGCAGCAGTCCGGGGACAGCATCCGTATTCTGTCGCAGCATCCGTTTGACATTGAGTACGCGTTTGGACCGTCGTTTCTGCTGTCGCCCCGCGATCAGGTATTCCTGCGCAAGCTGGTGGAGGATTTGGCCAGTGGGTTGGCGGCGGAAGGCCTGCGGGTGCTGGGCATCTATATCTCGCATCCGCGTGGGGACCTCAGCCTGAGCGAAACGGACTTGAGGCTGTTCGAGGAACTGTTCCCACACTCGTGGCAGACGGTGCTGGTGCTGAAGCCGTCGCGCTTGCCGGAGACGCCTGCGGCGTTCTTCGTGCGCGAGCCGAACGGGCAGATCCGCGCCAACCGATCGCACCAGGAGTTTGAGCTGGCCCCGGAAATGGGGGAGCGGCGCACGCGCGGGGAGCGTCCGGCACGGTTGGGGGATGGATCGCGACCAACGGATGCGTCGTTGCGCGCGCTGGCTTCGGCGGCGACGCGGCCGACGCAGCAGGGTGGACCCGGGGTTGCGGGTGGACCCGGTGATGGGAACGCTGCCATGGGGGCCGACGTACCCAGCCAGCCGCCGCTGTTCGAGACATCGCCGCATTCCATGGGGAAGACGAGGGCGACGGACGGGGCTCCGCTTGGGGCGGAAGTGGCGTGGCCGTCGATGGCGGTGGAAGCTGCAAAGGTGGCGGCTCCGCCGATGGCGGCCTCCCAGATGAAGGCTCCCGAGGTGGCGGCCAAGGAGACGGCATCGCCCCGTCCCGTGTTTGCCGATCCCGGCACGGATACAACGTCGATGGCGAATCCGGGCGCGGCCTCGCTGTTGGCGCAGGCGCGCTTGCAGGCTGCCCAAGTGGCAGCAGCGCCAGCATCGGCAGCGGCGCCAGCATCGGCAGCGGCGCCAGCATCGGCAGCGGCGCCAGCATCGGCAGCGGCGAATCGCGCGGCAGGGTCCAGCGTCGCGTCCGGGAAGGATCGGGCTATTGGTGGCACTCCTTCGGGGACTGCTTCCATTGGCACGACGCCAACTGAGTCGCAAGGGGAAGCTGTCGCCGGGGTTGCCTGGGAAGACGAGCAGCCGCGCGGGCCAAGGGCCAGTTCGCCGCTGCGCTTCGCCATTCCCGCCGTGGCGCTGTTGCTGCTGGCGGTGTTGGGATACCTGCTGTATCTGGCCTTCACCGCCACCCCGCCACGGGTGGAGTTCTATACGCGCGACCTGGGAGACCGCTTGGAGGTGGTGTGGCAGTTGCGCGGGATTCGCGACGCGACATCGGCGATCATCACCATTGACCAGCACGGGCAACGGAAGTCGATTGACCTGATTCGGACGGGCCAGCTATCGGGCTCGTTCACGGATCCGCTGCTGACGCGCGATGCCGTGGTGAGCCTGGAGGTAACCCGCAGTTCGGCGCCGACAATCTCGCGCATCGCGCCGCTGATTCGCGGGAATTCGGTGGCGAACAGCTTGACGGAATCGCCGGTGGGCGGACTACCCACGCCCGTCACCGAGGAGGCGCCAGAGCTTCCGCCGCCCTCTGCGATCACCGACACACCCGGCACAACAGCAAGCACAGAAGCCGTCCCCGGTGGGGTGTCGCCGGCAACGCCAGCGGAACCGTTAGCATCCCCGGCGACGCGGGGGAGCAGCGGGGATGTGGCGCTTCCGGCGGAGATGCGCCGCACTGAGTCCCTGCTGCCGGAGCCTGTCAATCCGGGCCTGATAGCGAGTCGTGCGCCCGCGATTACGCAACCCGTGGCGCGTACGACGGAAGGGAACGCGGCATCGTCACCGGGGCCGATGGCGGAAGCGCCCGTACGGGTGGGGAATGTGCCGACAGGCACGCAGGCAAGGCCACTGATACCCCCGCCGGGGCAGACAAATTCGCAGCCGGGGCCGGGCGCGGCGCAGCCCACGCCGCCGATGTCCCAGCCGACGCCGCAGATTTCCCGTCCCACGCCCCCGGTTTCTCAGCCGGGTTCCGCAGGACAGCCGGGTTCCGCGGGACAGCCGGGTTCGGCCGGGCAGCCCGGTTCGGCCGGAACGGTAGCGCCCGGCCTACCGACGCCATCGGCGGGTCCGGCAGCGCAGCCGAGATCCCCTTCCGCGCAACCCGGGGTGACCGCAGCCAAGCCAGCCGCGCCTGCCCGCGCCCGAGCGGGGCGGCTGATCTGGACCGGGCAACTGCGCAAGAATCAGGTGCTGCAATTGAACGGCAATGATGCCAATCAAGGTGCCGTGAACGGCAGCCTTCCTGGCCAGGCCGTGCAACTGAGCGTGCTTCCGGGCGAACTGACGCCGCAGGGTCTGGTGGTGTACACCGCGAATCCCCGGTATCGCGACCCGGCCAACGGCACTGAGGAACCCGGCCCTACCAACGGGTGGAACCGCACGCGGTATCGCTACGATCCGTTGCGGGCGAACTCAGTGATTGTGACGGCGACGCCGAACTCCACCAACCGCTGGCAGGGGTTGACCGTGCGCAATGATGACAAGACGGTGAATGTGATTGTGATTGACTGGCTGGCGCCAACCGAGGACTAAGTGGGGGCTGGACGCGATTTTGTCCCCAATCTGTGAGCGCGCCTGCAAGGTTGTCACGCAGTGATTGGTTAGAATAGGGGCACTGGCGCGTTCCCGGCCTGGCCTGCTGGTGGCCCCCGCATCGCCTGGACCGCATTCCTGGTGGCTCGCATGGATCGCGGCCCGCATTTATCGTGG
>JALOKO010000495.1 GCA_025456495.1 Bryobacterales bacterium
AGAAACCCGACGGCGATCACCGCGAACCATGAGGACGACCTGGTTTCGAAGAACATACGATTGGGATCACCCACTTGGCGGACTGGTACATTGCCAAACAGGCGGTTGACCATTACTTCTTAAAGCGATTCTTTAATTGCTTGGAGAGCTTTTCCATCTGCTCCATCTTCTTCAGGCTCCCCAGGGAGAACACGTGACCGGTGTTTGCCTCAAGCTCTTCCAATAGTTCCTGGCTGATCTTCTGGATGGCGCGGAGGTCTTCGAGATTCTTCTTGTGATCATGTTCCAGGATGGCCTCGCTTTGCAGCTTACCGCTGGGCAGGCGCGGTCCTTCTTCGTCCTCGGGCCGGTCAATCTTGGGACGGGGGAGTTGCCCGAAAAGTTCCGCTTCCGCGTCGCGAGGTGATGCGGCAACAGATGCGGACGGGGCGATGAGTGCGAGACACAGCAGGGTAACGGCGACACCTGCAATCCTCTGTCGGCGGACATCCATGAAAGCCTCCCTAGGGTTGCGATTGCTATCATAGCCAAATATGGAATCGCTGAACGTCGGCCTGGTGGGCATGGGCAATGTGGGCTCTGGCACGCTGCAGATCCTGTTGGAGAATCAGGAGCAGTTGGCGCAGAAGCTGGGCATTCCAGTGCGAGTGGCGGCCGTCTGCAGCCGCTCGATTGCCAGCCGGGAACTGCCGGCTGCGGCAGTGGGCGTGGATCGGTACAGCGATTGGCGGGATGTGGTTGGTCGTCCCGACATCCACGTGGTGGCGGAGCTGATTGGGGGCTTGCAGCCCGCCCGCGAGTTGATTGAGACCGCGCTCAGCCACGGCAAAGCGGTGGTGACCGCCAACAAAGAGCTGATGGCGCGGGAAGGGTTCAGCCTGTGGCAGGCGGCGTCCCAGGCGCAGCGACCGCTGGCGATGGAGGCCAGCGCCGCAGGGGGAATTCCGATTCACAGCGTCCTCCGGGAGGGCATCGCCGGGGATCGCGTGGTGGCCATGGCGGGCATCCTGAACGGCACCTGCAACTTCATATTGACCGAGATGGAGAAGGCGGGCCGGGGGTTCCACGATGTGCTGGCCGAAGCGCAACAATTGGGCTACGCCGAGGCGGACCCCAGTGCGGATGTGGACGGGCTGGATGCGCGATCGAAGCTGGCCATCCTGGCCACGATTGCCTACGGCTGCGGGGTGCCGGCGGAAGACATTCTGGTGGAGGGCATCCGCCGGGTGAGCGACGTGGACTTCAACTACGCCTCCCAACTCCGACACACCATCCGCCTGTTGTGCGTGGCGCGCATGGGCCAGCAAGGGCTGTCCCTCTCAGTGCGGCCAACGCTGCTGCCGAAGGACACCATTCTGGCCAGCGTCAGCGGATCGTACAACGCCATCTGGGTGCAGGGCGCTTATGGGCAGGACACGTTCTATTACGGGCGAGGGGCGGGCCCGCTGCCGACCGGAGTGGCGGTGGTAAGCGACATCCTTCACGCGGGACGGGAATTGCTGAGTGGCCGCGAAAACCGCGTATCGCCGTACAGCTTCAAGCAGCTCACGGAGTACCAGCCCGCGCCGCCCGAAACCTTCCGCCAGCCCTATTACCTGCGCTTCCGGGTGGAGAACCGCTTCGGCATCATCGCCGATCTGGCGGCGATCCTGCGCGACCATCACATCGGCATTGACGCCGTGGGCCAGTTACCCATCACGAACTGGCGCGACCTGCCCTTCGTGATTACGGTGGAGCCCGCCACCGAAGGCGAAATTCGGGCGGCAGTGGAGACGATGTCGCAGTTGGATTACCTGCTGGAGCCGCCGCTGGTAATGCCGATGTTCGCGGGCTTCTAGCAGCCCTTGTTCGCCACCACAGCGGCTGCGGCGCACGCGCGGGCAACCCACGCCAAGGCGGCGACGGCGCCCATCACTCAGCCGATGAACATGCAATCGCCGTAGGAAAAGAACCGATAGCGCTGCTCAACCGCATGCCGGTAGGCGCCTAACGTGAACTCACGGCCGGCGAACGCGGAAACCAGCATCAGCAGGCTGCTTTCCGGCAGGTGGAAGTTGGTCAACAGCGCGTCCACCAACTGGAAACGGTAGCCAGGGTAAATGAACAGGCTGGTATCGCCCTCGCCGGGAACCGCGCGGCCATCGCGGGCCACACTTTCCAGGGTGCGGACGCTGGTGGTGCCCACGGCGATGCGCCGCTTGGCTTGGTTGATGGAATCGGCGGCGGCCGCTCCCACATGGTAGCGTTCGCGGTGGAGTTGGTTGGCCTCAACCTGTTGCTGGCGGAGAGGCTGGAAGGTGCCCAATCCGACGTGCAGCGTGACCTCGGCAATGGCGGCTCCCGCATCGCGACAGCGTTCCAGGAGTTCCGGCGTAAAGTGCAATCCGGCGGTGGGTGCGGCTACCGAACCGGGCGGGGCGGGCGAACCGGGCGGGGCGGGCGAGGCGGGCGCATCGGCAAGGTGGGTCTGCCGGGCGTAAACGGTCTGGTAACGCTGATGGTCAGCGGGAGCGTCCGCGCGGCGGATGTAAGGTGGAAGCGGCACATGGCCATAGCGCTCCAGCAGTGGCATCAGGGCCTCGGGTTGGCAAAGGAACCGTACGGTGCGCATGCCAAAGTCGCCACGACCGACGATTTCGGCGGCGAAGCCTTCCGCGAAGACCACCACTTCGCCAACGGGCAGCTTGCGCCCGGGGCGGACGAGGGCTTCCCAAACCATCGGATCAGCACTTGGCCGACTTGTAAGAAATACTTCCACTTCCCCCGCTAAGTGCTGAGATCGCTTTGGGTTATTCATTCCCACAGCCATCGCATGCAGCCCCTGCCGACGTCCCAGCAAGCGACTGGGAAAGACGCGCGTATTGTTCAGCACCAGACAATCGCCAGGCTGCAGAAGGCTGGGCAGTAAGCGCACAAAGGAATCCTGCCAGGTGATGCTGGCGCGTTGCAGAACAAGCATGCGGGAGGCGTCGCGCTCAGGCAACGGCTGCTGGGCGATGAGTTCCTCGGGCAGGTGGTAATGGAAATCTGACAGTTGCATCGGGCGTTGGGAATGCATCGGGCGTTGGGAATGCATCGGGCGTTGGGAAAACAGGGGCGACCGCCGCTGGTCAGCCGCGAGTCGGGTCAACGTGCGCCGTGGCGGATGAGAGGGCCTCGCCCTCCACGGGGAGGTCTACGCTTGGGGTTGATGAGGGCGCCAACCCGGCGAGCCGCTCCGCTTGACCATCGTAACGATATCTGGGATTCACTCGTCGCCAACTGGTGAAGGCGTGGCTGCACTCCAG
>JALOKO010000496.1 GCA_025456495.1 Bryobacterales bacterium
CAGTGATTGCTGCCAGGCCTGTGTGTCGAAGGCCTGGCCAAGCCCCATGTTCAGGATGTAGATGTTCTTCGTGGTTGTGAGTTTGTCAATGCGGCCATTGGGCTCAGAATCCCGCACGATCTGCGAACCCAGCCAGTGGTTCTTGACGTAGTTCACATCATCCGAGGTCCAGGTGGCCGGGTCCTTGAACGCCAGCCCGAAGAGGCTGGGATCGCTCAACAGCGGGTAGGGAAGCATCTCCTCCAGGCTGGAGGCCACACTGATGACGGTGTGCAGGCAGTTGTCCTTGCTTTTGCCCTTGCGCAGAAACAGCGAGTTCGCATAAACCGGCAAATTGAAGGGGTGCCAGGCTTGATTCATCCCATAGTTGGAATGGACGGTGGATTTCAGAGACCGTGCCCGCGCCATGAAGCCGCCATCCTTCAGATCGCCCGGCTTTCGATTGTCCCCGCGAAATCCAATGGGCAGCGTGCGCCTTGCTTCGCCATTGCCGCTTACCTGAAGTGCGAACATCGATTTCGCATCCAGGGCTTGTGGCGCGGAAAACGGACCCTTCTTCTGTTCACCCACATGCACCCGCTTGAACCCCACCCGGAGCACTTTCAGAAGAACGTTCTGCATCTGTGTGTTGTCCATCGCCGCATAGCGGTCGGTGGGGCGGTATCCTCCGTTGCCGTCAGCCTCCAGTACGGCGAAGAACGCATCACAAAGCTGGGCTTGCGCGGCCGGGTTCAGGTCGTAGGCCTCGCGGGCCTCGGTCCAAAAGTAGTTGAACCAATAGCCGAACTGCTTGGAGTCGGTTGCGCCATGGTTGGCACCGAAAGGCGTCTCGATGCCCTTGATGCTGTTCCAGCGGGCATTCCGTTCCACAGGGGGCGCGACGGTGGCGGCAAGCCCGGGAGCGAGCCGTGTACGGGCTTGTTCCAGTAGCCCGGCCCACATGTTCAAGGCCTTGGAAGCCTTTACGGTGCGCAAAGCGAGCTGGTAGGGGCCGTTCGCCAGCGACGCCACTGTGGGGATATCCGCGGGCAGTTTGTAGGTTTTTCCATCCACGACGAGGGACATGACGTGACTCCTTCATGATCAAGGCGGCACATTGCTTGGTCCGCCTCTTGTCGACAAATTCCGGCCTTACGAATCCAGCGCCGCTACGGCCTTCTGTTGGAATAAGCGCCATGCTGACACGATTGGTTTCATCCCAATCGACCATTCTTTCTTCGTCACCGCACCACATCCAGGAGGGAGTTTGCCCCGATAGAGCCAGGAGATCCGGAATCGTTCCCATCCAGGACGAACCGGGACAGGCTGTCCATCTTGGTTCACAGAGGTTTGGAAACAGGGAGTTTTCGTGGCGGCTGGCTGGCCTGGCAACCCGGAAACGGGGGAGGTCTCTGCTGGTTTCTGGCACGCGGTTGGGGTCCTATCCGGCTTCGTCCCAACCACCCCGTTTGCGAAGACTGCACGCCGTCTGTGTTCCGCCTTTCCGTGTATCCATCCAGCGCAGAACTGGTTTTCATGGACAGTTCGCGGATTTCACGTGATGCGCCATGCAGCAGGAAACCCGACCGAGTGTCACCAAGTGGAATGGCCTTCGCGTTTCGAAGTTAGTGGTGGAGCTTTTGGGGCGCTTGGGCTGACGATTCACTCGTACGGCGCGCATCGGTGGGGTGGGGGACGCCCGCCCGGTGCGGGTTGCCGGGCGGGCGTTGGGGCTGGAGGGGGTGGGCTGGAGGGGGTTAGCCCTTCAGCGCTTTGGCGTATTCTTCGTTGACTACGTCCCAGTTGATGGTGTTCCACCAGGCGGCCAGGTAGTCGGCGCGGCGGTTCTGGTAGCGGAGGTAGTAGGCGTGCTCCCAGACATCGACGCCAAGGATGGGGCTGTGGCCCAGCATCCAGGGGTTGTCCTGGTTGGGGGTGGCGCTGAGCACCAACTGCTTGGACTTGTCGACGCTGAGCCAGGCCCAGCCGCTGCCGAATTGCCGCATGCCCGCGCCGCTGAGCTCTTCCTTGAACTTGTCGAAGCTGCCGAACTTGGCGTTGATGGCCTTGGCCACGTCGCCGGTGGGCGCGCCGCCGCCGTTCTTCTTCATCAGGCGCCAGAAAAGGCTGTGGTTGGCATGGCCGCCACCGTTGTTGCGCACGGCCATGCGGATGGGCTCCGGCACGCTGTTGAGGTCAGCCAGCAGGGCGGGCAGCGGCTTGCTGGCCAGCGCTTGCTGATCTTTGAGGGCATTCACCAGGTTGGTGACATAGGCCTGATGGTGCTTCGTGTGGTGGATGGTCATGGTTTGCGCGTCAATGTGGGGCTCCAGGGCATCCACGGCGTAGGGCAGGGCCGGCAGTTGGAACGCGGGCGCGGCTTGGGCGCTCGCGACAGAGGAGAAGGCGCTGGCGGCCACGGCGACGGCGGCGGTGCGCAGGAGTTCGCGACGAGTGGTCATGATGTGTGTCCTTAGGGCGCGACGCCCAACGGGGTGCGCGCGGTTTCCGGTTTGGGTTATTGGGATGCGCTGGCAGGCGGCAAAGTTGCGACCGCGTCCCGGTTGCGCGGGACTAGCCGCGGGTGCTTGCCGCCTGAATCTGCCTGGTTAACTGCTGGAACTGGGCGACGTTGGATGAGCCGATGGTGAAGCAATCCACGACGTCGCTGGCAAGCGCGTACTGCAGGCACTCGTCGGCCTTGGAGGAGAGTTGACCAGCGCCCAGAATCTTCATGCCGATGATGCCCTTGCCCTGGGCCTTCATGTCGCGCAGGACCGCGAGGACCGTGGGGACATCGGCGTCCATCACCGCGCCGGCGGGGTTGATGCGGGCAAGATCCACTTCCACCCAACTGGACTTGGCGGCGGCCTTCAACGCGCCCAGGGTATGGCAACTGACGCCACGGGTGCGGATGAGGCCCTGCTCCTGCGCCTCAAGGATGTAGTCCATGGCGCCGCGACGTTCCTCGGGCCAGGTGTCGCTCATCATGCAGTGCAGAAGCATGATGTCGATGTAATCGGTGCCGAGCTCGCGACGGTACCGGTCAAGGTCTGCCTTCATCTCGGCGGCGGTGCGAGCGTGGGTTTTGGTGAGCAGCGTGACCTTCTCGCGGGGCACGCCCTTGAGGGCTTCGCGCACGTGCGGGTGGCTGCCGTATTGGTCAGCCGTATCCCAGAAGGTGACGCCGGCATCGAAGCCGGTGCGGAGGAGGGCGGCCAGGCCCTTGACGCCCAGGCCGCGGGTTTGTTGGGAACTGCCGCCGAAGCCGGAGGTGCCGGTGCCCATGGCCAGGCGGCTGA
>JALOKO010000497.1 GCA_025456495.1 Bryobacterales bacterium
GCAAAGTTTGAAGAGTGCTTGCGCAACGAACCGAACACTGCGCCGGCGATTGCGGCCATCGGGCGTCTGTATCTGCTGGACAAGAAGGACGACCTTGCCATTGAGCATCTGGAACGCGCGCTGCGCCTGATGCCCCAGGACGCCGAAAGCACCTATCAACTTGGCGTACTGTACGACCGCAACGGCAATACCCCAAAAGGGCGCGCCTACCTGCGGAAGGCCTCGACGATGCGCGCTGGCTACGCGGACCCCTTCTACCAGTTAGCGCGGATCCTACATCGCGATGAAGAGTTCCCGGCTGCCCTTCAACATATCGAACAGGCAGAACGGCTGCTGCCGAATCACGAATCAATTCGCTTCCTGAAGGGACGGATTTTGCAATCGCTGGGCCGACGCGAAGAGGCGCGGATGGAGTTTGAGGCAGTCCGCAAACTGAAGGCGCAATCGATCCAGAAGGCGCGCCAACGGGTGGATGGGGACCTGATGCTGGAACCCTAACGCTCGTCCGCCCGCAACCCGCGGCGCCCGTTGCGAGGGAAGCCTGGGGGCGAGTTATGATGAGACCATTGGCACCGTCGGGTGGCCTATCGCCCACGCGATATGCCGCCATGTGATTTCGACGTCGCGCCCACGGCGATCTACCGGGAGTGGTTGCTTAGGATTCCGGGGCAACGGGCAGTTAGGTATTGCATGCGTAGATCTACCGGGTACCTGATGGTCTTGTGGCTGATGGCCACGCTCTTCGCTGACCTTCCCTTGCGGGCCGACTGGAAGAAACTCCAGAGCGAGCACTTTGAAATCTACACACGCGAATCCGGTGGGAGTGCGCGGCAGGTGCTGCAGCATCTCGAACAGGTTCGATCTGCCTACCAGGTATTGACGAATAGCAAGATTGAGCGCGCCTCGCGCGGCAGGGTGGTGCTGCTGAAGAATAAGAGCGAGTATCAGCGCTATGCACCGTCGATGTCGGATGCCTATTACGTTCGTGCAGGTACTCGCGATTACATTGTCCTGTATCTGAGCGATAGCCCTACTGGCCGTGTCTTGAATCACGAGTACTTTCATCTGTTCAGTCGCCACGCGAAGTTTCAGTTTCCGCCATGGCTGGAAGAGGGAATGGCAGACTTCTTTTCCACGCTGAAGATCACAAACAAAGAGATTCATATGGGGCTGCCCGTGGAGCCGCACCTGCAATATCTGAACTACGTGGGCGGGAAAGCGACGCCACTGCAACGGATCTTCAACCTACGGCCTACAGATCGCCACCAGACAGAGAGAGAGGTGGTTCTGCAGTTGTATGCCCAGGGCTGGGCGCTGACGCATATGACTTTCCTGGGCGGAAATATGCGCAGTCGCTCAGGGGAGTTTCTGGCGGCCACCAGCAAGGGGGAGGATCCAACGGAGGTTTACCAGAAGGTCTACGGCGCTTCCGTGAAGGATTTGGACGAGTTGCTGGGCAAGTACATCCAGCAAAGCAGCTATCTGTACGTTAAGGTGCCCGCGGCGGGACTTGACCAGCGGGCTACGGTACAGGAGACCTCCATGGAATCGTGGGAAGCGCCCCTGTTGCTGGGACATTTGCAGCAATACGTGGGGAGGGTGGATGAAGCATCAGCCATGTTTGAGGATCTGGCGCGACAATATCCCCAGGTACCGGACATTGCCGAGGCTCAGGGCTATCTCGCGATGATGAGCATGGAGCGGGAGACCGCTGTCGGACACTTCCGCCGCGCCGCCGAGACAGGCAGCACCAATCCCAACCTGTATTATGACTTGACCTCTACTTCCTGTAAGTACACTGAGTTCGACCCTCAATGCCAGCGGTGGATCAATGAAGCCCTACGGCTGAATCCTGATTCTGTGGACGCGCGCCGGTGGGCTGTGGGCTATGTGCTGAATGCGCGCAAATTTGACCAGGCCATCGTCTACCTGGCGCGGTGGAACGGGGTGAAGGCGGCGGAGGCTCCGGACTATTTCTATCAGTACGCCTACGCACTGGCGAACCTGGACCGCATGGACGAGGCCCGCAAGGCCATCCAGCGGGGACTGGAGTTTGCCACGACCGACGCCCAGAGATCCCGCCTGAGCAAACTGCAGGAGCTTACGGAACGTTCGGCGGAGTATCGCAAGCAGGTGCAGGCGTTGACTGAGGTTGTGGAGACTGCCAGGCCCGACGGCAGTGGGAGGGGGTTGCGAGGTGATGGAGAGGAAGAGGACCTACCCGAGTTCGGTGGCGGGTCGGGCCCCACTCCAGCGACTCGGCCACGCATTCGAAGGGGTGTGCCGCAGGAGGTGGTGCGCGAAGTGGATGCGCTCACCAGAGAGTTGGAAGGCTTCCTGCAGGACGACGATGCCGTGTTGGTGGCAGCGGTGGCCAAGCGGTTGGTTTGCGGGAAGACGACCGTTTTGGAGGTAAGCGTCCGCGCGCAGACGCTGCGACTGGTGATTGACGACCCACAGTCCGCGCGCATCTTCGTGGATGGAGAGGCCCAGGTGGACCACGAATTCACCTGCGGCACGCAGCAACCGAAGACGGTGATGGTGGGCTATGTCGCGCGGCAGGCGCCCGATGGAACGGATGGCCTGCTGCGCATTCTCAGCTTTCAGTAGGAAGCGGCATCATGGAACCGGCTTCGCCTGCGAAACGCGACGGCGTTTCGATAGACTGGTGGCGCTATGGAACGACGTAATCTGCTGAAGGCCTTGGCCTCACTGCCCGCCCTTGCTCCACTCACCGCCTGCCAGTTGGCCGGCGAGCCGGGAACGGAGGTCTGGCTGGGACCGGAGTATTGGGCCAACCCGATGCAGGACTGGCGTCGTCGGGGCGACCGCTTCGAGTGCCACGTCTCCGGAGGTGACCGCAATGTGTACTGGCTCACCCGGGAACTGAAGGCCGAACCGGGCGATTTCAGCATCAGCGTGCGGTTGGGGAAGTTGGATAAGGATGCGCCGCTCAGCCCCGGTTGGGTGGGTTTCCGCTTTGGCATGCGCGGTCACTTCAACGACTATCGTGATAGCGCCATTCGCGGTTTCGGCCTGGAGGCAGGCCTCACGAATACAGGGCAATTGTTCGTGGTGCAACCGGGCGATGGCCCGGAGATCGCCAGTTGGGACGACGTCACGCTGCGCCTTGAAGCAACGGGCAACCGCGTGAAGTTGAGCGCCGGCAACCTCAGCGTGGAGCGGGAAGTTCCTTTGGAATGGTTGGCGGGCGGCGTGGCGCTGGTGTGCCATAGTGGCGACCTGCCTGCCGGGATTCCGGCCATGCCGGAACCCGT
>JALOKO010000055.1 GCA_025456495.1 Bryobacterales bacterium
CGGCGGTGATGGCCGCCGTTTCACCCTCCTGGGCTCCAATGAGGCGGAGGTCCACCGCGGTGGGCAAGGCCTCAAAGACCTCGCGGAGTTCTTTGCCCAATAGGGTGGCGCCACCGACGATGGCGAAGCTTGGTTTCTTCATGATGCGTAGCGCGCGGCCTAGACACTGGGTTGTTGATGAGGCTCTGGCTCAGCGCCGCCGCCCTTGCGCAGTCGCCGGATGATGCTGGAGCCTTTCAGCACAAAGCCACTCACCAGATAGACCGTGGCAATCAGCAACAGGACGGGCTGCGAGTAGTTCCAGATGGACCAGATGAGGGCGCCGAAGAACACGAGACTGAGGGGCTTGCGGGGCTGCACCAGGTTGAGATCCTTGAAACTGATGTAGCGCCAGGTGCTCACCATCAGCAGGGAAATCATACCCACCAGAGCAAGCCAGACCATGGCGAAGATGGGTTCAAGCAGGGGGACGCAACCGGAGGCATACACCAGGGCGGCCACCAGTCCGGCGGCGGCGGGGATGGGCAAGCCCACGAAGAAGCGGTGGTCGGGCTTGGCCTTGCCGGGGATGGGGGTAGCCTGCACGTTGAAGCGCGCCAGGCGGGCGGAACCACACAGCAGGTAGAGAAAGACCACGAAGTATCCCACTTGCCGCAGTTGTTCGGTGGCCATCGCGGAGCCATCAGTATTGACGAACTGTACGCCCCAGATGAAGGCCAGGACGGCGGGCGCGATGCCGAAGGTGATGACGTCGGCGAGCGAGTCAAGCTCTTTGCCGAAGTCGCTCACGGTGTTGGTCATGCGCGCGATGCGGCCATCCAGGCCATCCAGCACGACGGCGATACCGATGCTCTTGGCGGCGATCTCAAAATGGGGATTGGCGCCCATGTCCCCGCCCGCCGCCAGCAGCGCACCCTGAATGGTTTTGAGGATAGCCAGAAAGCCCAGAAAGATGTTGCCCGCGGTGAACAGGGTGGGCAACACGTAGGCCGCTTTGCGCGACACCCGCAGTCGCTTTGCCACTTTACCGTTGGCCGTCTCTGTCTTGGTCACCGGGCTTCCTCGCTTTCTGCGCTACCGGACAGGGTGCCGCCATCACGTACCAGCCCCGCGGCGCTTCGTTTGGCGAGGATGGTGGAACCACCCATCACGACATCGCCGGGCTGCACCAGAATCTGCCACTCCGCACCCAGGATGATGTCCGTGCGGGAACCGAACTTAATCATACCCACTCGCTGGCCCTTCTCAACGCGGTCACCCACCTTGGGGTGAAAGACAATGCGGCGGGCGAGCAGTCCTGCAATTTGGCTGAAGATGACGGTGGCGCTATTGTCGGTGCGGATGGCCACCCGATTGCGTTCGTTCTCGTCGGAGGCCTCCGGCTTGATGGCGTTCTGGAACTTGCCCTTGCTGTAATCCACCGCAGTGATGACGCCGGCGACGGGGGCGCGGTTGACATGGACATCGAAGACGCTGAGGAAGATAGAGACGCGGGTTTGAGTGTCACTCATCGGGCGGACCAGCGACACGGCGCCATCCGCGGGAGAGACGATGACATCGCCATCGGGAATGGTGCGATGCGGGTCGCGGAAGAAAAACAGGAAAAAGCTGGCGGCCACAAACAGGGGCAGGGCCAGCAGTGGCTCCACCCATTGCCCCAAGGCAATGCCTGCCGCTACCAGGGCAGCGGCCCAAATCCAGCCATCTCTCACCATTGCCGTTGCATCCCGTGTTCCACGCTTTTCATTGTGGCAGTTTGTGAAGTTGCCAAACAACAAGGGATTCCGCGGGGCCTGGAGGCAGGCGGGCCGGCTTCCCCCGCGGTGGCGGAGGCGACCCCCGAAGGCGCCAAAAGTGCGACAGGCAACAAAAACGCCAGGTCACCCGTGCAGGCGCCTGGCGTTCGTGTTGCTTGAATTCCCAACCTGGCTCTAGATGTCGTAGTAGAGCATGAACTCGTAGGGGTGCGGACGCAAACGAACCGCTTCCGCTTCCGCCTTGCGCTTGTAGCTGATGAAGGCTTCGATGATCTCAGAGCTGAACACGTCGCCCTTCAGAAGGAACTCGTGATCTTCTTCCAGGCAATCCAGCGCTTCATCCAGCGATGCGGGCATGGAGGGAACGCTCTTCAGCTCCTCGGGGCTGAGATCGTAGATGTCCTTATCCAGCGGTTCGCCCGGATCGATCTTGTTCAGGACTCCATCCAGGCCGGCCATCATCATGGCGGCGAAGGCCAGATACGGATTCGCCGACGGATCCGGGGGACGGAACTCAACCCGCTTTGCCTTGGGGCTGGCCGAGTACATGGGAATGCGCACGGCGGCCGAACGGTTGCGGCGGCTGTAGGCAAGGTTCACAGGCGCCTCATAGCCGGGCACCAGACGCTTGTAGCTATTGGTGGTGGGGGCGATGATGGCTGACAGCGCGCGAGCATGCTTCAGCAGGCCGCCAATGTACCACATGGCCATCTGGCTGAGGCCGGCATAGCCGTCGCCCGCGAAGAGAGGCTTGCCATCGTTCCACAAGCTCTGGTGGCAGTGCATACCGCTGCCGTTATCGCCGAAGATGGGCTTCGGCATGAAGGTAACGGTTTTGCCGTTGCGGGCAGCGGTGTTGCGGACGATGTACTTGTACAGCATCATGTTGTCGGCGGTCTTCAACAGGGTGCTGAACTTCTGGTCAATTTCGCACTGGCCAGCAGTGGCCACTTCGTGGTGATGACACTCCACCACCAAGCCGCAGGCTTCCATCACCTCCACCATTTCAGTGCGGAGATCCATGTGGTGATCGGTGGGCGGGCAGGGGAAGTAGCCTTCCTTCACGCGCGGGCGGTAGCCCAGATTGTCAAACTCGCGGGAGGAGTTCCAGCGGCCTTCCTCAGCATCAATGAAGTAAAAACCATGCTGGTAGGTCTGGTCAAAGCGGATGTTATCGAAGACGAAAAACTCGGCTTCGGCGCCAAAGAAGCAGGTGTCGGCAAGGCCGCTGTTCTTCAGGTGCAGTTCGGCCTTGCGAGCAATCCAGCGGGGATCGCGCTCGTAGTGCTGACGGGTGATGGGGTCCACCACCTCACCGATCATGACCAGCGTGGGCTTCTCAGTGAACGGGTCCATGAAGGCCGTGGTGGGGTCTGGCAGCAGCAGCATGTCGCTTTCGTTGATGGCTGCCCAGGCGCGGATGCTGGATCCGTCAATGCCCGTGCCGTCTTCGAAGGTGCCTTCGTCTAACTGGCTGATGGGATAAGAAATGTGGTGCCAAAGACCGGGAATGTCAGAGAAGCGGACGTCAAATTGGACGGCGCCCTTCTCTTTGGCCAGGCTGATCACCTGTTGTGGGGTCATGGATCCTCCGGGGATGGGATTGTTTCGGGAACTTTACGAACTCCGGGACAATTTCTACTCTAACGAAACGCGGGGAAGGCGTCAAACTCCGGTGCAGGATGGCATACCCATGATTTTAGGAGACTTACGCCGTTAAAAGGCAAAGCAGCAGGGGTCGATCAGCAGTTTCTATAATCCCTATTGGGATTCGTGAGGCAATGGAGAGCGGCGCGCAGGGGCAGACTCGCCTGGCGGGTGGGCGCCTGGCGGGGGTCGCCTGAGGGGCGGAAGCCGGTGAGCGAGGTCTTGGCGGGTGGGACCAACGGGGAATGAAACCCATGATAAGCTGAGGCTTCCCCGGATCCAGGCCCCTGTTGCGTCCCGCTGATGCGTCTCGCTCCCTGTTGCGCGATGATCTCCGAGTTCCATGTGGAGGGTGTCCATGCTGGTTCGTCGCCGTTCCCTGTTGTCGTCCGTCGCAGGACTCGCGGGCGCTGTGGCCGTTTCCTCAGGACCTGCTGAGGCGCAGTCGCGGGAGGAGCATCGGGAGGTGGCGGGCCGCATTGTGGGCGCCTGCCTGGCGGATGTCGATGGGATGGAGAAGCTTACCTACCTGTGCGATCGCATCGGCCACCGGCTGGCAGGGTCAGCGTCCTTGAATCGCGCGATTGCCTGGGCTGCGGATACGATGCGCGCTGATGGATTACGTAACGTGGCCACTCCAGCGGTGAAGGTTCCCGTTTGGATTCGCGGGCGGGAGTCCGTCACGCTGTTGGCGCCGGAGACGCGCGAGTTGCCCATGCTGGGTTTGGGCGGCAGCATCGCAACGCCACCCGAGGGCATCACGGCGGAGGTGGTGGCGGCACCGGACTTCGACGCCCTGGACGCGCTGGGGAAGGCAGGCATCGAAGGCAAGGTGGTGCTGTTTAACGCTGCCTATGCGGGTTACGGAAACACGGTGCGCTACCGCGCAAGCGGCCCTAGCCGCGCGGCCGAATACGGGGCGGTGGCCGCGCTGGTGCGTAGCGTGACGCCGGTGAGCTTGTACACACCGCACACGGGCGCGCTACGCTACACCGTGGATGCGCCGAAGATTCCCGCGGCCGCCATCACCGTGGAAGATGCTGAGTGGATCGCACGGCTGCAGGCGCGGGGCGTTGCCGTGCGAGTGCGATTGCGGATGGAAGCACGGACAGAGCCGGACGCGGATTCCGCCAACGTGATTGGTGAGATTCCCGGCAGGACGCTGCCGGACGAAGTAGTGGTGATGGGCGGGCACATCGACAGTTGGGACGTGGGCCAGGGCGCGCAGGACGACGGCAGCGGTTGCCTGGCGCCGATGCAGGCGTTGGCGCTCATCCAAAAGCTGGGCTTGCGGCCCCGGCGCACCTTGCGGGTTTGTTTGTGGACGAACGAAGAGAACGGGCTACGCGGTGGCAACGCCTATCGCAGTTGGAGCGAGACGCGCAGAGAGAGGCATGTGGCCGCCATCGAAATGGATGGCGGCGCGGAGCGTCCCGTGGGCTTCGGGCTGGGTCTGCGCAACACGGGACCATCGCGAGAGAACCAACTGGCGCGCGCTTTGGCGCGGCTGCGTCCGGTGGGCGCTCTGCTGGATGGCATCCATGCGGGCGAGATTGTTGCTGGCGGGGGCGGGGCGGACATTGGCCCTCTGATGGATGCCGGAGTGCCCGGACTGGGCCTGCGCACGGTTGGCGAGAAGTACTTCCACTGGCACCATACCCACGCCGACACCTTGGACAAGGTGGACTTGCAGGATTTCCGGGCCTGCATGGCCGCCATGGGCGTGATGGGTTACGTGCTGGCCGACATGCCGGAGACCCTGCTGGGTTAGGGTGGGCGGCCGTTGGTTAATCCGCCTTGCCTGACGCGGTGGCGACACACTGGCAATCGGATTCGCGGGGCCGGTTATATAATGGCGGCGTTGCCCTTGATGCTTCCACCAAGCCCGGCGGAAGAGCGCGCAGGGGCATTCGAAGGGAGTCTTGTTGTCATGTTTGTACGCAGTCTGGTCTGCCTATGTGCGCTGCTGGCGCTCACCCTTTTTGTGGGCGCGCAACCCAAACCACCCCAGGGCTTCACGGCCCTGTTCAACGGCAAGGACCTGAAAAACTTCGATATCCGCAACGGTACCGCCACGTATCGGGTGGAGAACTTCGAGATCGTGGGCACAACGGTGGAAGGCAGCCCCAACACCTTCCTCACCCCGAAGCGCGAGTACGCGGATTTCGTGCTTGAGTTTGAGGTGAAGACGGATGTGCGTCTGAACTCCGGCGTACAGATCCGCAGCCATGAGTATGCCGACGAGACTCCATCGCGCATCTGGAATGGCAAAGCGTGGGTGGAGCGCAAGCAACCCAAGGGCCGCTTTCACGGCTATCAGGTAGAGATCTCCAATGAGCAGGCAGCCAACTCCGGCGGCATCTACGACGAGGCGCGCCGCGGCTGGCTGTTCCAGCCCACCAAGGAGAACAACCCGCAATGCGCCGCAGCGTTCAAGGACAACCAGTGGAACCACTATCGCGTGGTCGCCGAGGGCGTGCGTATCCAGACTTTCGTAAACCGCGTGCAGTGTACTGACCTGATTGACCCGCTGGACCTGAGCGGCTATATCGGCTTCCAGGTACACTCCTTCAAGGGCGATAGTCCCGCCGAAGTGCGGTGGCGCAACATCTACATTCAGGACAACGGCAAGCATGTCTGGAAGCCGGTGTGGGATGGCAAGACCAGCAAGGGCTGGACGCATCGTGGCGGCTCCACATTTACCATCAGCGATGGCGCGTGGCATGGCAAGACGAATCCTGATGACCGCAGCGTGGGCGTGATGATCTACGACACGCCACACAAGGACATCGTGTCGCGGTTGCAGTTCAAGATTGAGAGCGGCAACAGCGGCTATTTCTTCCAGGCCAAGAAGGACAACCTGTGGGGCTACGAGGCGGAGATCGACGCAACCAAAGGCACCGGCGGGCTGTATGAAGTGGGCGGCCGCAAGTGGGTGACCGGGCCTGAGGACAACGCTTTGGTGAAGCCCAATGACTGGAGCAGCCTGGCGGTGACGGGGCTGAACGGCCGGGTGGTGATTCACCTGAACGGGCAGAAGACCATCGACCTTCCGGACGACCCCGGCGTGTCGCGGGAAGGGCACCTGGCCATCCAGGCGCATGGACGGATGGACACCAGCGTGTGGTTCCGCAACATTGAGGTGCTGGAGAAGGCGAAGCGCTAATGCGCCCGGCATGGGCGTGGGCGCTCTTACTGGCCGCCGTGCTGGCCTGCATGAACGCGACAAGGCCTGCGTCCGCGCAAGCCCTGGAAACCGGCACGGTGATTGTGGTGGCTTACTCAAAGCAACGCATTGTGGTGGCCGCCGACAGCCGCGCTTCCTTCATGGCGGAAGGCTTTCAGGATGAGGTGTGCAAGATCGCGCACCCGGCGCGGAAGGTGCTGTTTGCGGCCTCAGGCATGGTGGGCGCGGGCGATTGGTATGCCGCCGATGTGGCCAAGCAGGTGGCGGCGCGGTTGGTGGCGGACAATCCCTACCTCAGCGAAAGCTCGCTGGTGAGCCTGGCCGAGGCCTGGGGACGCGCGATGGCTGAGAAGATCCGCGCGCTGCCTCCACAAGCCATCCAGAAGTACATGCGCGATTCGCAAACGGCGGCGCTGTTTGCCGGGCTGGATCGAGCGGATGAAGTAAACATGGTGCAGGTGCGGTTGACGCCCGTGGCCGCCGCGCGCGGCATTGACGTGCGCATGGAGGTAAAGCGGGTGGCCATTGACCCGAGCGGGACACACTTTCTTGCGTTTGGTCGGCCGCAGGTAGCGATGGAGTTCCTGGGACGCAAGACCGCCGTGGCGCAGGCGGAGGCGGCCAAGTGGCCCGAGTATTTTCGGGGCTCTCAGGACATCGCGCAGGATGTCGCCATACGGCTGGTGGAACTGACAGGGCACTACGACGAGCGCAAGGACCTGGTGGGCGGCTCAACGGCCGCCATCCGCATGGATGGCCAGGGGGGCGTGCGCTGGCTGAAGCGGCCGGCATCGTGTTATTGACCGACGGCGGAGTTCCCTGGATGGACACGGAACTGCCACGGACACTGGTGCTGGCGGACGACCTGACGGGCGCCCTGGAAATGGGAGTCCTTGCGCGACGAAGCGGTTATCGGGCGATCGTGCGCATGGCTGGCGTCGCAAGGTCGGGATGGCCATCGGAGGCACAGACCGTGGTGCTGGATACAGCCAGCCGGGAACTGCCCTCTGAAACGGCAGCCGCGCGGGTGCGCGATGCGCTGAAGGAGGTCGGCGGGAGTGCGGGCGAGGGCGAACCTGCCGCATGGGGCGTTTTCAAGAAGACGGATTCGCTGCTGCGCGGCTCCATTGCGGCAGAGCTTTCCGCGTTGGCTGACCGCTTCCCCGAACGTCCGCTGGTGTACGTTCCCGCGTATCCGCTGCTGGGGCGCCTGGTGCGCGATGGTGCTTTATGGGTGCTTGCGGAAGGCGCATGGCAGCCGCAAGCGAACATCCGGCAAATGCTTTCAACACACTTCGCCACCCAAGCGATTGGCAGTGTCGCAGACCCCGATGCGCTGGAGCGATTGCTCGCTCGCGGCACGCACCGCACCCTGCTGTGCGACGGCGAAACCCAGGCGGACGTGGACCGCTGCGGCGAAGTGTTGCGTCGGTGGATTGGCCGCTGCATCGTGGCTGGACCTGCGGGCGTGTTTCGCGCACTGTATGGCGAGCGTGGCGCCGTTGGCGTCTGGCCACGGTTGCGGTGCGGCGTGGCGTACATCGGCTCAACGCATCCGGCCAGCATCGCGCAGTTCGATGCCGTTTGCACAGCGTCCGGGCATTCCGCAACGCTGTCTGAAGCCGTTGACTTCCGGCGCCATGCGTCGACCTGGGAAGCCGCCCAACGTGCCGGACAATGGCTGGTGTTGCGTTGTCCGGACGCGCACGGCGCCGCGCCACGCATGCAGTTTCGGCCTCTGCCCGACGCGCTGTATCTATCGGGGGGCGCGACAGCGGCGGCCTGCTTGCGGCTGCTTGCTTGCACGCAACTGGAACCGGTATGCGAGCTGGAACCCGGCGTGGTATTCAGCGAAGCCTGCCTCCCGGACAGGCGCCTTCCCGTCATCACCAAGTCCGGCGCATTCGGCGACGCGCGGACGCTGGTTCGCATTCTCGCTATGCTGCAAGAGGGGAGCTTACCGGACAAGGATGCCTAGCCTGTGAATACCAGTGCCGCCGCACAGTTGGCCAGCAAGCCCGCGCCATTGGCCATCACCCCAGCGCCACTGGCCAGCACCCCAGTGCCATTGGCCATCACACTGGGCGACCCGCATGGAGTGGGTCCGGAGATTCTGCTTCGCGCCTACGCCGAAGGCCATCTGGCTGACGCCGCCGTGGTGTTTGGTGACCTCAGTGTGTTGGAGGCCTGTCGCAGCCGCCTGGGGTTCCGTGTGGCCATCCAGCGCATAAGCCAGGTTGCGGAAGTAGCGCCGGGAACCCTTTGCGTGCTGGATGCCGAAGCCATGCCCGCCAAGGCCATCGCCCCTGGCACGTTGAGCGCGCTGGCTGGCGCGGCCGCTTATCACTACGTGGTGCAGGCCACCCATGCCGCGTTGCGCGGAGACGTTTCCGCCGTGGTGACGCTGCCGATCAACAAAGAAGCCATCCAGCTTACCAAGCCTGGTTTCAGCGGCCACACCGAACTACTGGGGGATTTGTGCAACGCCCCGGACGTGACCATCCTGCTGGCTTCCGACACGCTGATTGTGTCGCATGTGAGCACGCACGTCTCGCTGGCCGAGGCCATCCAGCGCGTCCAGCGACAGCGGGTGCGGCGCATCATTGAGCTTACCTTCAGCGCCGTTTCGAAGCTACGCCAAGAGCCGCGCATCGCCGTGGCCGGCCTGAACCCGCATGCCAGCGAAAACGGCTTGTTCGGCGACGAGGAAGCGCACGAAATTCTACCCGCAATCCGCGATGCGCAAGCCCGCGGCATCCCCGTGGATGGACCCTTCGCACCGGATACCCTGTTCTATCTGGCGGTGCGCGAACAGCGCTACAACGCCGTGGTATGCATGTACCACGACCAGGGCCACATTCCGCTGAAGCTGCTGGATTTCGATGGTGGCGTCAACATCACGCTGGGCCTTCCCATCCTGCGCACGTCGGTGGACCATGGCACCGCGTTCAGCATTGCCTGGCAGGGTAAGGCGCGCATCCATAGCTTTCTGGAGGCGCTGCGCTATGCGCGCCAGTTGCGAGGGGAGCCGCTTAGTGCTTGACGCCCAACTCGGCCAGCAACTCCGTGGCGTGGTCAATCTCCTCCAGTGTCCACAGCAGATAGCGGATGTCCACGCTGACATTGCGCGCAATCGCGGGGTTGTATCCGAAATCGTTGGCCACGTTCTCCCAGACACGATCGAAGTTGAGGCCCACCAGTTCGCCATACCCGTTCACCATCGGACTGCCACTGTTGCCGCCGGTGGTGTCTCCGGTAGCCAGAAAATTCACGGCGACATCGTTCAGCGCGGCGTCCTTCCAGCGGCCCAGACGTTGTTGGCGGGCGGCCTCAAGCACGCGCGCCGGCACATCGAAAGGCTCCTTGCCCGTGTGCTTTTCCAGGACGCCACGGAGGGTGGTGAACGGCGTGTAGACCACAGCGTCGCGCGGCGAGTAACCCCGCACATGGGCGAAGC
The DNA here is from genome assembly GCA_025456495.1 of Bryobacterales bacterium. Taxonomy (GTDB): domain Bacteria; phylum Acidobacteriota; class Terriglobia; order Bryobacterales; family Bryobacteraceae; genus JACTMJ01. The sequence continues at coordinate 10,049 of JALOKO010000055.1, forward strand.
TCACCCGTAACGTGCCGTTGGCGTCAGGAGCGATGGGTTTGCCCGCATGCGCCATGACGGCCTTGCGCCAGGCGGGACGCAGGCGGCTGACCGTACCTTCCCAGCGCCGCTCCGCCTCGCGATAGCCCTCCATTTGCGCTTCGATGGCGAAGGCCAAATCCAGCAACGCATCCTTGCGCGCGCGCAGTTGCGCTGTGCTTTCCCGGGCCATCGTCATGCGCTTGTCCAGGTCCAGGACCTGGGTGTTGGCGTAGAGTGCGTCGATGGCCGCAACCACCTCCTGCGTGCTGATGGACGCAGGGAACAGCGCATCGATGGCGGCAATCCGCTGGCCCGAGGGAAGCGCGCGGGCGCGGTGAACAAACACCTGCAGCATGCGTTTATCGGCGGCCGCGAAGTAGCTCTTCTGCTGCCGCTCCAAGGTTGCCAGCAAGCGCGGCAGGTTGCGCTCCATATACGCCTCGTCGCGTTGCATATCGGGCTTTGCACGTTCAGCGGCCAGACGCACCAGCGTGTGCGCCATCGACAAACTCTTTGCCCCTACCCCGACATTCGAGAACAGAAAGTCTCGCTCCCAGGTGGTGAGGCGCTCCTCAACGTGACGCAGCAGTTCGCGATGCGCAGCCAGCGCAGGTTGCCACTCGGCGCGATTGCCTGCCCAGGTTAGCACTTCCGTCTCGGCCGTCAACTGCTTTGTCAGCAGGTCGCCGCGACGAAAGCCATCCAGTTGACCTTCTGCGTTCTTGAAGCGGTTCAGCAGGCTCTTCAGGTCAGCCGCGACGGCGATACGGCCCTCCTCACTTTCCTGCGAGATGGCTTCCAGCAGGCCAATCCATTCACCGAACAACTCGACACGCCGCGGGAAGAAGCGGTCGCGGCGCTCGCGCATCTCTTCGCCCAACAGGCTGCGGTAGGTAAGGCCGGGATAGCCCAGCACCATCACGAAGTCGCCTTCACTAAGCGGTCGCTGCGCAATCTTCAGGAAGTGCGCGGGACGGTAGGGCACGTTGGCTGCGTTGTAATCAGCCGGTTCGCCATTGGGCGCCACGTAGGCGCGAGCGATGCTGAAATCGCCGGTGTGCCGGGGCCACATCCAGTTATCGGTTTCGCCGCCATACTCGCCAATGGCGCGCGGCGGCGCATACACCAGTCGCACATCCCGCAGTTCCAGCAACTCCTGAAGGATGTACTGGACGCCGCCATCGAAGCTGGCAAGCCGGCAGCGACGGTTGGGCTTGGCCTCACACGCGGCCACCAGTTCCTTCTGCTTGCGATCCAGCGCAGCCTGCCGCGCCAGGTCATCGGAGGCGTCACGCGCGGCAGCCTCCATCTCAGCGGTCACATCCACGAAGGCGCGCGGCACCGTGACGCGGGTAGTGCGGCCCGGCAATTCCTGGCTGCGCTGCCGGGCCAGGAAGCCTTGCGTGATGATGTCCCGCTCGCGCGTGCTGTGTTCCTGCAACACGCCAAACAGACAGTGATGGTTGGTGGCGATCAGCCCGGTTTCGGTGATGAATGACGCCGAACAACCGCTGATGTTGATGGCGGCGCTCAGCAATCCACTGCCTGAGGCGGGGTCCCAGAGCGCCTTCGGGTGAATTTGCAAGCCCATCGCTTGCAGCGATGACGCGTCGATTTCCAACATCTGCGACGGAGTCCACTTGCCCTCTTCCGCCCGCAATCCCAGCGCGGCGACGACACACACCAACAGAATCCGAAGGAGTCTCATACCACTTCAGCTTATCTGAACGCTGCGCAGGATTCGTGGATTCTGCGATGCTGGACAGAGCAGAACCGCCATGTCCGATTCCACAGCATCCATATCTTCCACGGGTTCTATCTCTTCCACGGCCCTGGTTGATTTCCGCAACATCACGGTGATGCGCAGTGAGCGCCCGGTGTTGGCCAACTTCAGCCTACGCATTGAACGCGGCGAGCATGTGGCCATCCTGG
>JALOKO010000056.1 GCA_025456495.1 Bryobacterales bacterium
GCCCTCCCCTACGACGTGGCGGTCTTCACCAACTTCACGCAGGATCACCTGGATTTTCACGGCTCCTTGGAGGCCTACTATCGCGCAAAGTGCCTGCTGTTCTCAGCCGAACGGGCAACGCCTCCGCGGGTGGCGGTGTTGAACGCGGATGACTCCCATGCCAATCGCACCCCACTGCACACGGACACCCGCGCGATACGCTTCGGCCTGAATGAGACGGCCACACTGCGTGCGCGGCAGGTGGAGATCACCCTGGACGGGTTGCGCTTTGACGTGGAATGGCAGGGCAAACGGCGAAGTCTACGCTCTCCGCTGATGGGTGAGTTTAACGCCTACAACCTGCTGGCAGCCTATGGCGTGGCCCTCGCCTTGGATATCCCGTTGGAACAGATTCATGATGTGCTGGCCACCGCCCGCGAGGTGCCCGGCCGCTTTCAGCGCGTGGATCAGGGGCAGCCCTTCGCCGTGGTGGTGGACTATGCGCACACCCCGGATGCGCTTACCAACGTTCTGCGCACGGCGCGGAAGCTGCGTCCCCGCCGCGTGATCTGCCTGTTTGGATGTGGTGGAGACCGTGACCGGGGCAAACGCCCGCGGATGGCCGAAGCGGCTGCCTCGCTTAGCGACGTTGTGGTGCTCACCAGCGACAATCCGCGATCCGAGGACCCCTATCAGATTCTGCGTGACGCGGAAGTGGGTCTGCAGCGCTTTCAGACGCCCTATACGGTGGAAGTGGACCGTAAGGCCGCCATCCAGCAGGCCATCCAACTGGCCGAGGCAGGGGACCTGGTGTTGATTGCCGGCAAGGGCCACGAGAATTACCAGATCCTTGCCAGCGGGGCCATCCACTTTGACGATGTGGAGGAGGCCACGGGGGCGCTGGCGTCGCGTGGGTTCGCTTCCTCGCCGGAGGCGCCGCAATGAAGCTTTCGCTGCAGCAGATTGCCCGGGCGATGGGTGCCCATGCAACCGTGGATCAGCTGGTTAGCGGCTACCGGACCTACTCGCCGGAAGTACAGCCCGGCGACCTTTTCTTTGCCATGCCGGGGACGCGCTTCGATGGGCTTCAGTTTGTTCCCGACGCCGTCGCTCGCGGGGCTGTCGCCGTGGTGGTGAGTGCGCCCGGCGACTACGGCGTGCCGTCCCTGGTTGTACCGGATGTGCTGGTTGGCCTGCAGCAGTTGGCCCACGTGGCGCGTCTGCAGTGGGGCAAGCCTCTGCTGGGCATCACGGGCAGCGCGGGCAAGACCACCAGCAAGGAGATTTGCGCGGCGCTGCTGCGGACCACCCTGCGCACGGCGCACACCCTGGGCAACCTGAATAACCACGTGGGCCTGCCGTTGTCCTTGTTGCGCCTGGACGACGACGCCCAGGTGGCCGTGGTGGAGATGGGCATGAATCACGCCGGCGAGATTGCCGCTCTCGCACGCATTGCGGCGCCCAGCCACGCGCTGGTTACCAACGTGGGCTATGCCCATATCGAGAACTTTGCTTCTGTGGAGGGGATCGCACTTGCCAAGCGCGAACTCGTGGAGGCGCTTCCGCCTGATGGCACGGCGATTCTGAATGAGGATGACCCGAGAGTTCGTACTTTCGGCGACGTTCACAAAGGACCGGTGATTCGCTATGGCCTCTCGGAAAAAGCGGATATTCGTGCGGAAGAGATATCGCCGTCAGAACAAGGCTTGTGCTTTACCGTGGAAGGCGTTCCCTTCCAAACGGCGCTTCGAGGCCGACACAATCTGCTGAACCTGCTGGGTGGAATTGCGGCTGCCCGCGCCTTCGCCATTCCCCTGGATGCGCTGCGCGATGCAGTGGCTTTCTTGCAACCGGCGTCCATGCGCGGTGAGGTCTCTCAACATCGCGGGGTGACCGTGATCAACGATTGCTACAACGCAAACCCCGACGCCATGCTGGCCATGTTGGGGGTGTTGATGGACTTCCCCGCAACGCGGCGCATCGCCGTGCTGGGCGAAATGCGGGAGTTGGGTGAGCGAAGTGAGTATCTTCACCGCGAAGTGGGGCGCGCGGTGTACGAACGGGGCGTTGACCATCTCATCGCCATTCAAGGCGACGCGGTCTTTCTTCGTGACGAGGCCGTACTCTCGGGGCTTCGCGCCACGGAGGCGGGCTTCTTCGCAACGCCTGAGGAAGCAGGAGCCCATCTGCGAAGCCTCTTGCGTGAAGGGGATGTGGTGCTTTTCAAGGGCTCCCGCGGTACCCGTGTGGAGCGTGCTCTGGAGACCTGGCTGGGGTAGGTTGCTATGTTTTACTGGCTGCTGTACGAACAACTCTATCCTGTTCTGAGTCCTCTCCGGGTCTTCCAATACCTGACCGTGCGGGTTGCCCTGGCCAGCCTCACGGCCATGTTCCTTTGCATGGTGCTGGGGCCTTTCCTCATCCGCAAGCTGCGGCAATTCCAAATCGGGCAGTACATTCGCGAGGAAGGCCCAAAGAGCCATCAGAAAAAGGCCGGAACGCCCACCATGGGCGGTGTGCTGGTGGTGATTTCCATCGTCGTCTCCACGCTCTTGTGGGCCAACCTCACCAATCCCATCGTCTGGATTGCGCTGTTCAGCCTGGTGGCCTATGGGGCCATCGGCTTCTATGACGACTACATGAAGGTGACCCACCGGCGAAATCTCGGCCTCAGCAGCCGCAGGAAGTTCTTCCTGCAATGCCTGATTGCGCTGGTGATTTGCGGGGCCTTGATGGTGCTGCATGCGCAGGGCGCCTACAACGCCCGGCTGAACGTGCCCTTCTTCAAGCAACTGCGGCCTGACTTGCTGCTGACCTCCTTCACGGATGCCTGGTACACCTACCCGCTGGCCTTCCTTGTGGTGTACGTGTTTCTGCTGTTCGTGGTGGTGGGCGCGTCCAACGGCGTGAACCTTACCGATGGGCTCGACGGGCTGGCCATCGGCCTGATGGTGATTGCGGCTGGCGCCATGACGGCGCTTACCTACATCAGCGGCAACGCGGATTGGTCGCGGTATCTGGATATCGAACGTGTCCCGAATGTGGGCGAGCTCACCATCTTCTGCGGCGCGATGACGGGGGCTTCCCTGGGCTTCCTGTGGTACAACGCGCATCCGGCGGAAGTGTTCATGGGGGATGTGGGCGCCCTGTCTCTGGGCGGCAGCCTGGGCGTGGTGGCCGTGCTGATCAAGCAGGAGATTCTGCTGCTGTTCGTGGGTGGGGTGTTTGTGATTGAAACGCTGTCAGTGATCATCCAGGTGTCCAGTTTCAAGCTCACGGGGAAGCGCGTTTTCAAGATGTCGCCCATCCATCATCACTTCGAGGCCCTGGGCTGGCAGGAATCCAAGATCATCGCCCGCTTCTGGATTGTGGGCATCATCCTGGCGCTGACGGCGCTCACCACATTGAAGATTCGGTAGAGGACCGCGAACGCGTACAAGGGAAATCAGCAGGCATACAGGCATGGATCTTCAAGGTAGAACGGCGCTGGTGATGGGGATGGGACGCTCAGGCGCAGCGGCTCTCACCCTGCTGCGTCAGCGTGGCGCGCGGGCCTATGCCAGTGACCAGCGCGAGCTGAAACAACTGGGGGCCGCAGCCGACGCGGTGGAGGCCCTTGCAGAAGGCTACGTGCCGCAGCACTCACTGGCGGGGAAGGACCTTGCCGCGCTGGGCGTCTCGCTGGTGGTGATTGCGCCCGGAGTCCCGGCTGACTTGCCCCTGTTGCAACAGGCGCGCGCGGGCGGCATTGATGTGATGGGGGAGGTGGAGTTGGCGGCCGCCTACCTGCGCGGCCCGGTCCTGGGCATCACCGGCACCAATGGAAAGACCACCACTACCGCGCTCACCGGACATCTGCTGCAGTGCGCGGGCATACCGGCGCAGGTGGGAGGAAACATCGGCACGCCCGTATGCGGCATGGTGGACAGCTCCGCCCCGGAGCAATGGAATGTTCTGGAGCTGTCCAGCTTTCAATTGGAAACCACACGCAGCCTGGCCGCGCGCATCGCGGTGTGCCTGAACGTCACACCCGATCATCTGGATCGTCACCATACCCTGGACAATTACGTCGCCGCCAAGCGCCGCCTCTTCGAACTACAAAGCGCTGATGGGACCGCCGTGCTGAACGCCGACAACCCGGCCACGCTCCGCTTCGGATTCGCGGGCCCGGCCGCCGCCCGGCTGTTTACCATCACCAACGACCCGCGCCGCCAGATGTGGCTGGATGGCGATGCGCTGATGTGCGAAGGCCAGTTGCTGCTGCGCCGCCAGCAGATCCCCCTGCCCGGTCTACACAACGTGGAGAACGTGATGGCCGCGTCGCTGGCCGCGCTGTCGGCTGGCGCCGCGCCGGAAGCGGTGGTGCGCGGGGTGGGCTCATTTCCAGGAGTCGAGCACCGGTTGGAGTTCGTGCGGGAACGCGATGGTGTTCGCTGGTACAACGATTCCAAAGCCACCAACGTCGACGCCGCCCTCAAGGCGATCGCCAGTTTTGATGCGCCGCTGTGGATTCTGCTTGGCGGCCGCGACAAGCACAGCGACTATCGCCCGCTTGCCGATGCGTTGCGCGGAAAGATCCGGCGCGCCCTGCTGGTGGGCGAGGCTGCGAATCTCATCCATCAACAGATTGGCGCGGAACTGCCCTGCCAACACTGCGAGTCTATCCAGCGCGCGGTCCAGGTGGCTGCCCAGGAATCCCAGGCCGGTGACGTCGTGTTGCTGGCCCCGGCCTGCGCCAGCTTCGACCAATTCTCCAGCTACGAAGAACGGGGCAGGCACTTCAAGCAGCTTGTTCTTGCCATCGATCACCACACAGGCGCCAGCACGGAAAGCAGGGGTGCGGAATGACCAAGACACGAACCACGGACTGGTATCTCTTCGGCTACATCGTGGCTCTGCTGATCCTCGGGTTGGCCTTCTGCTACAGCGCCAGCTCAGTGGTGGGACCTTTGCGCACGCAGCATCTGGACCATCCGAAAACGGAATGGTATTACATCAGCCGCCAACTGTTTTACTGCGCGCTGGGCATTGGCGCGCTCATCCTGCTGGCCCGGATGAACTTCCGCAAGTGGAATACCCCGGCCTGGGCCTTTGTCGCCATGGGTTCCTCCATCGCCATGGTGGTGCTGGCGGCGTTGGTGGATACGCGCGCGCACCGCTGGTTGCGATTGCCCGTCGGCCAGTTTCAGCCCTCGGAGTTCGCCAAGCCCGCGCTGATTCTGTTTTGCGCGTACTTCATCGCCAAGCGCTTGAACGCCATCAATGACCGGCACACGGTGCTGCCTGCCTCCATCATCGTGGGCTTGCTGGGCGCGATTGTGGCCTGGGGTGACCTGGGCACCGCGGTGGTGCTGATGATTGCCGCCGCCTCCCTGTTTTTCGTGGCCGGGCTGCAATGGCGCTACATCGCGCTCGCCTTGGCCATCGCCTTTCTGGGTAGTGCGATTTCCGTGGTCCATAAGCCCTATCGACTGGTGCGCATCGTGGCTCCCGTGGCGGCGCTGGCGGCGCTGGCTTTCGCGTTGGCGCCGCGCGGGGCGGACCTGGTGGCGCCACAGACTTCATCTATGCGGTGATTGCCGAGGAAGGAGGCTTGGGCGGGTCGCTGGCCATACTGGCGCTGTACCTGCTGATTGCCTGGCGCGGCATCCGGATCTACTTCTCTTCCGACAGTCATTTCGGGCGCTACCTCGCGTTGGGCATCGCCGTGCTGATTACCTTCCAGGCCCTGGTGAACATCAGTGTCGTGCTTGCCCTGGCTCCCACCAAGGGCATTCCCTTGCCGCTGGTGAGCTATGGCGGAAGCTCTCTCATATCCACCCTCATCTGCTTTGGCATGTTGCTGAGCGTGAGTAAGCATTCCACCAACTGATGCAGACAGCACCGTCCAGCAACGTAGGGAAATAGGCACGTAGGGAAATAGGCACGCACCACGGCATGAACTACCGCATTCTCATCACCGGGGGAGGTACTGGCGGGCACGTGATCCCCGCGCTGGCCGTGGCCCAGGAACTGCGTGGGCGCGGGCACGACATCCTCTTCGTGGGCGTTGAATCTGGCATGGAAGCCCGGCTGGCGCCGGAGGCAGGCTTCCCCATTCGCTTTGTGCGGGCGCAGGGACTAAACCGCGTGGGGCTGGTGAACGCCATGCGCAGCCTGTCGTTGCTGCCCGGCTCAGTATTCCAGGCGGCGCGCGAAATCCGTGACTTCCAGCCGCACGTCCTGTTTAGCATGGGCGGCTATGTGGCCGGACCCGTGATGGCCGCGGGCCGGCTCACAGGGACGCCCATGGTGATCATGGAGCCCAATGCCTACCCGGGGCTCACCGCGCGCTGGACTTCCAAGGTGGTGCGCCGCGCCCTGGTGAACTTTCCGGAAACGCTGGCCTTCTTCCCGCCGGGGCGCGCGCAGGTCACCGGGGTCCCGGTGCGTGAGGCCTTCTTCCATCTTCCGGTGCTGGATCCGCGGCCGCCCTTTACGTTGCTGGTGACCGGGGGCAGCCAAGGCAGCCGCGCGCTGAACAGTGCTCTGCGCGAGGCCTGGCCGGTGTGGAAGCGAAGCGGAGTGCCGCTGCGGATTTTGCATCAGGCCGGTCGCCTGGAGGTCGATGCGGTAGGTCGCGATTTCGCCCACAGCGGCCTGGACGGCGAGGTGTTTGCGTTTCACCCGGACATGCCCGCGCTGTTCGGCCAGGCGCATCTGGTGGTAGGTCGCAGCGGCGCCAGCGCCGTGGCGGAACTCTGCGCCGCCGGACGGCCTTCCATTCTGGTTCCGTTTCCCGCCGCCGCCGACAACCACCAGTTGAAGAACGCCCAGGCGCTGGCCAGTGTCGGCGCGGCCCGCCTGCTGCAGCAGCATCAGCTTAGCGGCGGGCAACTTGCTGAGGACGTGTTGGCGCTGTTCCAGCAGCCTGAAGCCCTCACGACGATGGCCCAACGCGCGCAGTCCCTGGCCCAACCAGGCGCGGCAAGTCGCGTCGCCGACATCCTGCAGCAGGAGGCGGCGCGCCCATGAGCCTGATGGTTCCAATTCGGCAGGGTAGCCCGGCGCGCCGTCGCCCAAGCGGGATTCCGGCGCTTGTCTTCAACCGCAGATCGGGGAAAGGTTCGAGGGGCCTGTCCATCGCGAGAGGCCTTACACTCTGATGTTTTTCAAGCCACAACACATTCATTTCGTCGGCATCGGCGGCATCGGCATGAGCGGCATTGCTGAAGTGCTGTTGAACCTTGGCTACACCATCAGCGGCAGCGATCTGCGCGCCTCGGCGATCACGGAACGTCTGCGGACGCTGGGTGCGCGCGTCTTTGTGGGGCACCAGGCGCAGCACATTGACGGCGCCAAGGTGGTGGTGGTCTCCTCCGCTGTTGACCCTACCAACCCCGAGTATCAGGAGTCCCGCGCGCGGGGAATCCCGGTCATTCCGCGCGGCGAGCTGCTGGCGGAATTGATGCGGCTGAAGTTCGGTGTCGCCATTGCGGGCAGCCACGGCAAAACCACCACCACGTCCATGGTGGCCACCATCCTTAGCCAGGCTGAACTGGACCCTACCGTGGTGGTGGGCGGGCGCGTGCGGACCTTCGCCGGCAGCAACGCCCGTGTGGGGAAAAGCGATTTCCTGGTGGTGGAGTCAGACGAAAGCGACCGCTCGTTTTTGAAGCTGGCCCCGATTCTGGCTGTGGTCACCAACATCGACATGGAGCACCTTGACCACTACAGTTCCCTGGACGACATCCAGGGCGCTTTCGTCCAGTTCATCAACAAGGTGCCCTTCTATGGAGCCGCCATCCTGTGTCTGGATGACGCCAACGTGCAGCAGATTCTGCCGCGCGTTGAGCGCCGTGTGATCACCTATGGTGTCAGCGCCCAAGCGGATGTTCGTCTGGTTTCGTGGGAATTTCAGGGGCTGGGCAGCCGCTTCCGTCTAAGCAGTCGCGGCGCTGACCTGGGCGAGTTCCGCCTCTGCGTGCCTGGCTTCCACAACATCCTGAACGCCACCGCCGCCGTGGCCACAGCCAAGGAACTGGAGGTGGATCTGGAGCGCATCCGGGAAGGCGTGGCCGCCTACGAGGGTGTGGACCGCCGCTTCCAGGTGAAGGGTGAGGTGCAGGGCGTCACGGTCATTGACGATTACGCGCACCATCCAACTGAGATCCGCGCCACGCTGGATGCGCTTCGTCAGGCCGGCTACGGGCGCATCCTGGTGCTGTTCCAACCCCATCGGTATTCGCGCACCCAGCAGTTGATGGACGACTTCGCTGGCGCGTTCAACCTGGCCCATGAGGTGTGGGTGACCGCCATCTATGCCGCGTCGGAAGCAGCCATTCCCGGCATCACGTCGCAACGGCTGGTGGAGCGAATGCGGGAATTCGGGCACCGCGGGACGCGCACTGTGGACGACCTCCAATCCGCCGTGGATGCGATGGTTAGCCAGGCGATGCCGGGCGATGCGCTGGTGACGATGGGCGCCGGCAATGTCAGCCAGGCTTCCGATTTGCTGGTGGATGGGTTGCGACGCCGCGCGTCGGATGGGGCTTCCCCATCCCCCTAGACTGCGCAGTTCCGGAGGGCGGCGGCGGTCCAATGCTCCCCAACCTGAACAGAAAGACCGTTTTCTGTTTCGGGAAACCGTGGTCTAATTGCGTGTAGGCGCTCCTCCACGCCGCCCCCTGAGAGATGTCATGGCACGATCCCGCACAACTTTGGAGTCTGAATTCGAAGAGCTTGGCGAACAGGCAGGCCGTGGCGAGGCGCAAGAGCCGCATCCTGGACAGGCCTCCGCGAAGCGAAAGGGCAAGTCCGAGCGTGGAAGCGCTTCCGGTTCGCCCCGGCGCACCTTGCTGGTGGGCCTGATTGTGGCGTTTTTCCTGGTGGTGTTCATCGCTGCCGTGGCTCTCGCCTACCAGGTGGACACGTTCCTGGCGACAGATCCGCGCTTCGCCCTGCAAGCGGACGTACACGGCGCTGCCGGTGCTGTGGGCGCGCCCATTGAGATTGCCGGCCTGCAGCACGCCAGCCGCGACGAAGTGCTGCGGGTGTTCGCGGACGATGTGGGCCTAAGCCTTTACCTGATGCCCTTGCAAGCGCGAAGAGAGGCGCTGAAAGGGATTGACTGGGTGGAGGATGCCGCCGTCAGCAGGATTTGGCCGAACCGCTTGCGGGTGGCCATCCGCGAGCGAACTCCGGTGGCCGTTGCCGCGTTCTCCGGCAAGGACCGCACCGCTCCGCTGGTGACGCGGCTTGCCGATGCCAGCGGCGCCCTGATGCATATGCCCGTGCAGGCTTCCATCGACCTTCCGGTGGTTTTCGGGTTGGAGCCCTCTCAATCCCGGGAGGCCTGCCGGAAACAGGTGGAGCTTCTGCTGCAACTGCAGAGAGAGGTGGAGCCCTTGAATGCCCGCTTCTCAGAACTTCACGTGGGCGACCCCAGGAATCTGCGCGGCACCCTGGTGATGGACGGCCGTAGCCTCACGCTGATTCTGGGCGACCGCAATTTCCTGGCGCGGGTGCGCAGCTTCATCACCAATTACGAAGTGGTGGTGAAGGAAGAGCCGGGCGCGAATCTCTTCGATATGCGCCTGGATGATCGCATCCTCGCCATGCGGGAGGGTCTCTCCGGTGCCTGATCAAAAAAACCTGGTGGTGGGTCTGGATCTGGGCAGCCGCACCTTTCGCTGCGTGGCCGCGACCTTGGAACGGGGCATGCTGCGGCACGCCGGGTCAGCCGCTGTTCCTGCGCGTGGTTGGCAGCGAGGCCGGGTGACGGATCCACAGGCTGTCGCCGCCTCAATCACTGAGGTTGTCGGCCGCGTGGAGGAGCAGTTTCCGCTTACCATCGCGCGGGTGGTGCTGGGCGTTGCCGGTCCTAGCGTTCGTGGCGTCAACAGCCGCGGTCAGTGCGAACTCTGGCCTCCCCGCGAGATCGCCCAATTCGATGTCAATCGCGCCGTTGAGCGGGCCTGCGGGCTGCAGTTTCGTGACGACCACATGATTCTGCAGGTGTTCCCGCAGTACTTCACCGTCGATCACGACAATGAGTATCGTGATCCCCGCGGTATCCCCGGCAGTTTGCTGGAGGCCAACGTCCACATCCTGATTACCTCAAAGAATGAGCATGAGGCCCTGGTGGGCCTGTGCAATCAGGTCCACCTGCAGGTGGAGGACACGGTGTTTGAGCCCGTGGCGACGGCCCTGGCCACGGTGCTTCCGTCGGACCGCTTCCACGGGGTGGCGCTGGCCGACATCGGCATGCACAGCACTGACCTGGTGGTGTATTGGAAAGAGATGCTGGTGCATTCGGCGTCCATCCCCATTGGCGCCGAACCCTTCACCCGCGATGTTGCCGCTGGCCTGCAGGTGGCGCCTCCGCAGGCTGAGCAACTCAAGTTGGAGTATGGCTGCGCCTTGATGGGCCTCACCGCGGATCACAGCAAGATTGAGCTTCCCCCGGTGAATGGCAAGGGTCGGCGGGAGGCGCGCCGCCGCAGCTTGAACTACATCCTTGAAGCCCGCGGTCGCGAACTGATGGGCCATATCGCCCACGAGCTGAAGGTCTGCCAGATGGAAGGCAACCTGGGGACCGGCCTCCTGCTGGCTGGAGGAGGCGCGCTGCTTCCAGGCCTCTGTGACCTGGCCGAACAGGTGCTGAATTGCCCCAGCAGGCTGGCCTTGCCTATTGGCATTTGCGATTTGCCCGATAGATTGAACGACGCTTCCTGGAGCACCGCCGCAGGGTTGGCGATGTATGCCGCCCGCCTGCGGGTGCAGGAGCAGCAGCGGCAACAGCAGGAGAGCCTGCTGGTTCGCTTGTTCGGCTAACGTTCGTTCCGGTCCGCGCCTGAGCGTCTTGCGCCCGCCGGCCTTTCGTGAAATGGTGAGCATACGTCGGGGTTCCGACGAGGAGGTGGATTCTTCATGGATACGGCATTTGATGGGATGAAGTTTGAGCTTCAGGAAGAGTCGCATGCACCCACGCGCATCAAGGTGATCGGCGTGGGTGGGGCCGGATGCAATGCCGTGTCACGCATCGCCGCTCAGGGGCCGGCGGGCGCCGAATACTACATCCTGAACACAGATCCGCGGGCACTGGACGCCTCCCCGGTACGCAATAAGCATCTGCTGGGCGCCAAGACCATCGGCGGACGTGGCACCGGCGCCAACCCCGCCGTGGGTATGCAGGCTGCCCTGGATGACACGGAAGCCATTCTGGGCATGCTGGAGGGTGCGGACCTGGTGATTCTGGCCGTGGGTCTGGGAGGCGGCACCGGCACCGGCGCTGCGCCCACCATTGCCTCGCTGGCCCGAGAAATGAATGCGCTTACCATCGGCGTGGTGACCAAGCCCTTCTCATTCGAGGGGCCGCGCAAAATGGAGATCGCCGAAAAAGGACTGGAGGAGCTTAGCCACGTCCTGGATAACGTCCTCATCGTCCCCAACGACCGGCTGCTGGATATCGCCCCGCGCGGCACCAGCTTCAAGGACGCCCTGCGCATGGTGGATGACGTGCTTGCCCAGGCGGTGAACGGCATTGGCGACATCGTCCTGCGTCCCGGCATCATCAACCGCGACTTTTCCGATGTGAAGGCGACGCTCAGCGGGATGGGTACCGTCCGCCTGGGGAGCGCTACGGCCTCCGGCAAGGATGGTGTGGTAGAGGCTGCCCGCAAGGCCATTGAATGCCCCATGCTGGATGCCCACGGCATCGCCGGCGCCCGCGTGGTGCTGCTGCACGTGATGGGGTCAATGGACCTGCAGTTGCACGATGTCTACGATGCCACCGAGTTCATCCGTAAGGCCGCCAACAACCCCGATTTGCACGTCAACCTGGGGCTGAGCCTGGACGAAAGCCTGGCGGGCAAGGTGCAGGTGACCGTCATCGCCACCTCCTTCGATGAAGCGCTGATGCAATCGGCCCAGCCGATGGCGCCACTTGTCTCGCGCGAGCCGCTTCCGGGTCCGTTAGTGGTCCCTGCTCCGGTGGTGACTCCGGTGGCGTCCGTGTTTGCGATGCCCGCCCGCCCGCAGCCGGCGGCCACGCCGGAAGCCAGCACTCCCGCGCGGCCCGCCCCGGTCTTTGCCGTCGCTGACGATACTGCGTCCAGGATGCAGGATCCCTTTGAGGACACTCGGGAACTGGTGGTGTCAGAGATTCATCCGCAACCGGAGCCAGACCTACAGGGCTCCACTGCTGCCGCCGACGCCGCGCCGCTGTTGTTCGAAAGCGCCCACGCGCAACCGGCTCTTGCGCCAGATTCCGACGCCAATCTCTTTGATCTGGATGACCTGGACACCCCGGCCTTCCTGCGGCAGGGCGGGTCCATTCCGGATTAGCGCCACGGGCTGGGAGGCGCTGGACGGAAATCCCGCGCCAGCCCCTGCTGCCGTCGCGGGCTCGAGACGCAGCGGGGGGGCGCAGGACGCCCATCCAGCTGTGGTGGATGGCGCGGCGTGTGGCGCGCAGTGCTAGCAGCGCGCAGTGTTAACCGGGCGCAGTGTGAAGCAGCGCGCAGTGTTAACCGAACCGGTAGTTGCGGCGTGCGGGGCCAGGCAGCGGTTAGGCTGCCACTTCGGGCTCCGGGGCGCGCTTCCGCTCCAACAGTCCCAGCTTGTCCTGCACGTCGTAGTAGACCGTCTCAATGGGCCGTGATCCATCCACGGTCACCAACATGCCCTTACGGGCATAGAGGTCCAACAATGGCTTGGTCTTTTCGTAGTATTCCCGTAGTCGCGTGCGCAGGACTTCCGGGTTGTCATCGGCCCGCTTGGTAAAGCCGCTACCCTCGCCCACCAGCGCGCGCGACATCACGCGGTCGTAGACCACATCGTCTGGAATATCGATGTACAGCACGCGGTCCAGATTCCACGTCTCAAACAGGTACTCCGCCTGCGGGCGGGTACGTGGAAATCCATCCAGCACAAATCCGAAATTCCAGTCGTGCTCTTCCAGTCGTTTGCGCACCACTTCATCGACAATCTCGTCGGGCACCAGAAGGCCGGAATCCGTGATCTTCTTGATGCGTGCGGCCAGCTTGGTATGGTTGCGCACGTTCCAGCGAAAAATGTCGCCGATGGAGATGTGTACGAAATCGAAGTCGCGACACAGCAGGCTGCTTTGGGTGCCTTTTCCCGAGCCCTGTGGGCCCATGATGATGAATTTGTCCATGTGCTGCCACGCGCGAGGGGGAAAGGCGTCCTGGGTTTTCGACGCTGCGTCCCGCGCTCCACTCAGTATATCGCCTCATCAGCACGTTTTGTCGGAATATCCAGACCGGCATGTCCGGTTACGACTGCCTGGATGAGCACGGCCGGATGAGGGTATCCCCAAGCCAATGTCGAAGTCAACGGCTATCCTTGCCCGCTGCCCAGTTAGCGACGGCTGCCAACCATCGAAGCCTGCCGCAGTACCCTGAGCGCAGTTTGATGGTGGAATCGGTCGCGTAACCATGTGGCGGTTTCTGGACAAGTCCATCCCGCGCCCTCAATCACGACATCGACTGCAAGCAGGATGTCACCGTTATCCAGAAGCCGTTCCTATGTCAAATTACGCGTCTGGTGGGACGCGCGATAGCGCGGTAAATGCACCCAGCGCGGTTGCTGATGGATTCGATTCCGCTGGAGCGTTTTGTGGGCGAAGGCTTGGCGTAGGTTCCGTCCCAGACAAAACCTGTTGTGATTCGGTCTGCTGATCAGATTCACCCGAAATGCCAAGGTGAGATCCGATATCACCCGGCTTGGGTTTGGCTTGGACCCTGATTTCCATGGGCGTTGCTTGGAGCGCCTCATACCATGCGTCCGATGCGTAAGAAGCAGACAGCACCTGATGAACGACATTTCGAAGCGCTACTTCATGGCCGTGAATCGATCAGAATACAACCTCCGATAGTCCCCCATTCAGTTCGTATAGCAACAATGCCTGTAGATGATCATTGCCTGTGCATTGCAGGTAGGGGCTCAACCGCTTTCGAGAAAGCCTGCGTCCGAGAGTCAGGAAGAGGCCAGTGAAGTTACTGGACTGTTCAGAGGGCATCCCTCCTCCATCTGCCGCAAGGCGTCATCGTGACCTGTCCGATTCATTCCGATATCTATTCAGTGCTATTCAGCTGTTGAGACTTCCAACGGAATTGCTGCTAGCGAAAGCGAGTATATTCCTGGTGGTAATGCGCCGGGTTGCGGGGGGTAGCCTACACGGCTATCTGCCGCGTTCGTTTGGATGGCGCGAAGGATACCTAATGCTCGTCCCCGCGGTATAGCCCGGCCACCGCGTCGCCGTAGCCGTTGTAGGGAAGCGTGGGTTGGCGACGGAAGTCCGGTAGTAGACGCTCAGTGTGCTGGGGCCAGCGCGGGTGCGCTTTAGCCGGATTCACGTTGGCGTAGAAGCCGTATTCCTCAGGCTGCAGGCTGTTCCAGAAGGTGTCTGGCCGCTGAGCGCTCAGGGTGATCCGCACGATGGCCTTCGCGCTCTTGAACCCGTACTTCCAGGGCACAACCAGCCGCACTGGCGCTCCGCTCTGGGCGGCCAGCGGACGGCCGTACGCGCCCATCGCCAGCAGCGTAAGCGGGTGCATGGCCTCGTGAATCGTCAGCGCTTCCGTATAGGGCCAGGGGAAGTGCTCTGACACGCTCATCCCCGGCATCAAGTCCGGTTTGCTGACTGAGCGGAAGGCAACAAAGCGCGCGCTGCCCATGGGCTGGGCCAGCGCCAGAAGCGCCGCTAGCGGAAAGCCGGTCCAGGGAACCACCATCGCCCAGGCTTCCACGCAGCGGAAGCGGCTCACCCGCTCCTCGAAAGGCATGCGGCGCAGCAGGTCCTCCATGGTGAAGACGCCGGGGCGGTGTACCTGGCCATCCACCGCTACCGTCCAGGGCCTTAGCGGCAGCGCTTGCGCCCTTGACTTGGGCAGTTCCTTGCTTTGCGCCGAAAACTCGATGTAGTTGTTGTAGCTTTCGAAGTGGGCGATTGGCGTCGGCGGCAGGGGTACGGAGATCCGCTGGTTCCTCGCCACCGGGTAGGGCGGGGAAGCGGGCGCTTCTTCCACCCTATGCCCGGTTGGCCAGCGAAGCCCGGTTGGCGAACTGCCGCAGCCGGCCAGGATGCCAGTTCCGGCCAGGATGCCAGTCCCGGCGAAACCTGCGCCCAGGCCCAACATCCGGCGCCGGTCAAGGAACAGCGGCTCTGGGGTCACGTCCCGTTCCAGCGGGCTTCCCTTGATGGCGCGCCTGCGACGCATGGCGGTGGGCTTCCTCCCTGTGATAGCTTGGCCTGCAAGCGGCCTGGTTTCTGGATGCCTTGCGCGGTGTCCTTGACGTAGCCACTCGCCGCGGGAGGCTTCCTTATGAATCGTCGCACCTTTGTCGCGTCCGCGGCCGCTACAGCCGCCCTGCCCGCGCTCAGCCTCGCTCAGCCGGGTAAGACCTACCGGACCGCCGTTGTTGGAACGGGGTGGTGGGGTATGAATATCCTGGGTGAGGCCATCGCCAGCAAGCGCTGCAAAGTGGTGGGCATGTGTGATGTGGACGAGAGCCTGCTGAACCCGGCCCACGGCAAGGTGATGCAACTCACCGGAGATCAGCCCAACCGGTACAAGGATTTCCGCGAGATGCTGGCCAAGGAAAAGCCGGAAATCGTCATCGTCGGCACGCCGGACCACTGGCATCCGCTCATCACCATCGCTGCCGTGAATGCCGGTGCGCATGTCTACGTGGAGAAGCCCGTCAGCCATACCATCCGCGAAGGCCGCGCCATGGTGAAGGCCGCCCGCGCGGCGGATCGTGTCGTGCAGGTGGGCACCCATCGCCGCGTTTCGCCGCACAACGTGGAGGGGCTGAAGTTTCTGCGCTCGGGCATGGTGGGCAAGATCCACTCCATCCGCTGCTTTGTGCATTCCGGTGGGCGTGGCAACGTCGGGGTCCCCAATAGCGAGCCCCCTCCAGGATTGGATTGGGACATGTACTGCGGTCCCGCCGCCCTCATCCCGTTCAACAAGGGGCTGCACACCCGCGGATTCCGCAACCATCTGAACTTTGCCAACGGCACCCTGGGCGACTGGGGGATCCACTGGATTGACCAGGTGCTTTGGTGGAGCGAAGAAAAGACCCCCAAGAGCGTCTACTCCACAGGCAGCCGCTATCTGCCCACCGGCATTATGGATGCTCCCGATGCGCAGGTGGCCATCTACCAGTTCAGTGACTTCACCCTGCATTGGGAACACCGTCGTTTTGCCGGCAACAACGCAGAGAAGCATCCGCTAGGCGCGTACTTCTATGGCGCCGAAGGCACCTTCCACATGGGCTGGCGCGATGGCTGGACCTTTTATCCCGTGGACGGCCGCAAGCAACCCATCCATATGGAGCCCTCTCTCAACGAGCCCGACCAGCAGAACATCAGGGAGCTGTGGGCTGACTTCCTGAATGCGATCGAAACCAAGCGTCGGCCGGTTTCCGACATCGAAACCGGACACCAGGCAACCGCTATCTCGTTGCTGGGAATGCTGTCAATGAAGCTGGGTCGCAGCATCGCATGGGACGGGCAGAAGGAAGAGATTCCTGGTGACCCGGAAGCCAACAAGTTGCTGGCGCGCGACTACCGCGGTGAGTGGAAGTACCCCACGTAAGCAGGACCGCTTGCCCGCGTTGGCCAAGGCGATATCAGGGGAAGCCGGGCGTTGATTCCTTGCCTTGTCTCCTTCGCCGCATCCCTTGATGCTGCATCTCCGAATCCGGGATTTGGAATCGCGCGCCTGTCGGAATGTGAAGAAACGGAGCTTACGAGGGCGCTGGCCCAATGAAATCAACCACTTCACTTTGGCAGGCAACGTGCATTCTGTGCGGCAGGGTCTTGAGTTTGTCGCTAAGGTGGCGTTGCCTCCTCGATGAACACCCCGCCTGTTGTGGGCGGGGTTTTTTTATGGCGGAACCGCGGCAGGATGGCGCTTGCGTCCGGGGCGCCAGCTACTGAACGGGCGTGTCGGTAGGCGCAGGTGGAGGGGGAGGCTGCTGAATGGTGGCGCCGATCATTTCCCCGGAAAGCACCAACTCCACTCGACGGTTGCGGTCCCGTCCCGCACGCGTGGTGTTGGCCTCCAGTTGCCGCGACTCGCCATATCCCAGTGAACTGAGATTCGATGGGGGCAATCCCTGCTCCACCAGAAAGTTGGCGACGGCAGCCGCGCGCTGCTCTGACAGCAACTGGTTGCGACCGGCATCCCCGGTGTTGTCCGTATGGCCCTCCACCTGCACCGTGATGCCCGGCGCCCACGACAGGATGCCCGCCACACGCGCCAGCAGGATGCGTGTTTCCGGCTTCAGCGTGAACTTGCCGGGGTCAAACAAGATATCGCTGAGTTGCACCACCAGGCCGCGTTCGGTGTCGGCGGTCTCCAGAACCTGATTGAGCCGCAACACCAGCAGTTCGCGCAACTGGT
>JALOKO010000498.1 GCA_025456495.1 Bryobacterales bacterium
GATACCATGTTCGGCAAGAAAAGCCCGGAAGTTCTCATCGCAGGTGCGGGGCCGGTGGGCCAGATGGCTGCCCTGTCGCTGGCCAAGCAAGGGGTGCCGTTGAGGATCGTGGATACCGGAGTCTGGGCCTGCAGCCATAGCTATGCCTTGGCCCTGCACCCTGGCGCACTGCCGCTGCTGGACCATTTCGGGTTGGCCGACAGCGTGCTGGAACGCGCCTATCCCGTCAAGTCCATCGGAATCTACGATCAGAAGGAGCGTCGCGCGCAGATTCACCTCACCACCCCGGAGGATCCTCGCCGTTGCATGGCCGTTCTCCGCCAGGACGCCATTGAGTCTTTGCTGGAAAAGTCCCTCAACGACGCGGGCGTCAAGATCGATTGGCGACACGAGGTGGCCGACATCGCCACCAACGTCGATCACGCCGTCTCCAAGGTGAACCAGTTGCAGCGCGAGAGCCGCGGCTACGTCGTCGCCCACAGTGAGTGGGTGGTGGCCAGGACCGAACGCCTGGAATCTCCCTTTGTGATTGGGGCTGACGGCTACGAGAGCGAAGCGCGCCGTTCCATGGGCATCGCCTTCGAGGAAACCGGTCCGGCCGAGTACTTCGCGGTATTCGAGTTCAAGACCGATGCTGACCTTGCCAACGAAATGCGCATCGTCTTCGCCGGAGACGCCGCCAACGTGCTATGGCCCCTGCCCGGAGGATTCTGCCGTTGGAGCTTCCAGCTTCTGGATTACGAATCGCGCGACGCCCGGCGCGACAAAGACCGGTTACTGCTGAGCGGCGGCCTTGCCGGCAACAACATGGTGGATGACGCCCATCTGGCGCAGTTCATCCAGGAGCGCGCCCCCTGGTTCCAGGGCAGCATCGACCAGATTGTCTGGCGCATGGTGGTTCGTTTTGAAAAGAAGCTCGCCAGCCAGTTCGGACGCGACCGCGTCTGGTTGGCCGGCGACGCCGCGCACCTCACCGGTCCGGTAGGAGTGCAAAGCATGAACGTCGGCATGGCCGAGGTCCAGGACCTCGCGCTGCTGATGAACCGCGTACTCCACGAAGGCGCCGCCCCCTCCACCATGGAAGCCTACGGCGAACGCTGGCGCCAGGAGTGGCTCCGTCTCAGCGGTCAGACCGGCGGCTTGAAGCCCACGGATGGCTGTGATCCTTGGATCGCCGGGCACGCTGCGGCCATCCTCTCCTGTCTGCCGGCGCACGGAAAGGACCTGGACGCCATGGCCGCCCAGATCGGCCTGAAGTTCTAGCGATTCCGGCCGCTACTTCGCCGGCGGTATGTGTTCAGCCACCGCCCGCAGCATGTGCTCAACCAACGCCCGCGTGGCCGCCTCCACCAGCAGTTCGCCGCTGCCGGGCGCCACACGCGCGCTGATGGCCTCATAGGCCCCTTGGGCGTGCGCTTTGCGATCTGGAATATAGCCCGGATTGTCGTTGGCAAGCGTCACCACGGAGGTCCACGCAAACGGCGACGCCAGCTTGATGGCCTGTCCTAGTTCCGTGAAGATCTCGCCCGGCAGGGCCACCCAGGCCACGTCGCGTCCAATGCTGATCACCTGCACTTCCGCCTCAATGGGTCGGCCTTGCCGTTCCGCCGTCGCCAGCACCCGGCTTGCTTTCACCAGGTCCAGGAACGGCGCTGGCGATGGACCGCCGAAGGTGGCCGCCGTCCTGCGCGCCCACTCAAGTTCCTCGGCAGTGAACGCGGCCAGCGGGAGCGACACCGTCCGCGTGCTGGCCCGTAGCTCACCCGTCGCAATCGGCGCCGCGTCGCGCAGCGACTCCAGGACCGTCGCCGCCAGCACCGTCCCAATCCGTGCTGCCTCCTCTTGGCCCTTCTGCGGACGCCCGCTGGAAACATCAATGTGGTTCAGGTTCCCCGCCGCCCCCAGCGTGAACATCGTGAAGAATCCCTCCCCACGCGCCTCCTGCAGGTTCCGCGCCAGGGTGAACGGATAGTCCGCCGAATACCGCATGCCCCCCACCGTATCCAGGTGCAGCGCATAGTTCACAATGGCCCCCAGCGGGTCGCCCTTCATGCTCTCAACAGCCAACACCGCCACCTCAGGATCAATGGGACCCGCCACCCGCACGATATTCGGGTTGCCCTTACCGGGGTTCCATCCCACGGTGCCGTCCTTCATCCAGAAGCGCCGGTTGAAGGTCAGGCTGGCTTGCTGCGCGCGGGCGCGGAGTAGCCGTACGGGCCGCAGGTTCGCCGATGCTGCCGCTACCGCCTGCTGAATGCGTCCGGGGAGCTCGTTCGTATACTGCCGGCCAATACGCAGCAGCTCGCCCTCCAGGTTATAGCGGATCTGCCCCGTCAGCAGTACCGGACCCGTATGCGTGTGCGTCGCGCTGATCATGACGTGCGACGGTGCGATGCCGGGATCCCTTGAGATCCGCAGCCGTGCCTCAGCGGCGATGTCGCCTGGCATCGACAGCAAATCACACGACACCAGCGCCACGCGGGTCGTCCCACTCTCCAGCACCATCGCCTTGGCCTGCAAGGGGTCGTGTACCCCCTCCGCCGCGCGGTTGAAGTAGTATCCCGCCATGGGCGCGCCGGGTGGTGGCGTGATGTCCACCGCGGCCAAGCCTACCCGGAAATCCTGGGCCGCCATCGGCAACGTGAATAGGATTGCCAGCACCCACACTCGCCACCACGCGCCCGGCTGTCCATGCCATGTCGAGGCAACAACCACTTCACGCCAAGCCGCGCGCATAGCTGGCAACCTGTCGGAGTGAGGACTAGCAACTGCCGGGGAGGTGGGCATCCGACGCTCCTGGTGAACGAGTTTGCGCCTTTCCGGGTGTTCCCCGCAAGGCCACCACGACTCCCCACTCTACTGCGTCCCGGGGCGGCAGCGCCAGCGCCGATCACCCGCTCCTCGCTGATTGACGGGAGTCTGTTGGCCTCGGCCCACCCGGCGCTTCCGGCCCAACAGGGTTCTCTCCCTCTAGCGAATCACCTTCAGCGCCTCCAGGTGCGCCGTGATCGCTTCCCTCCATTCCTCAGGTTTGCTGGGAAGGTCCACGCGCGCCTTCACGGGAAGCACACCCACCAGTTCGTCGTACTTGGGTATCGTCAGGCCTTTCAGGAATGAGAATCCCAACGCCCCCGCCAGTCTCCACGAAAGCCGCGCAACGGTCATCGCCGAGATTGAGGACTCCTCCGCGATCGGAAGGTGATGCCCCGCCACAAACGCGTGGAAGATTTCCGGGAAGCCCCATTGCTTCACCAAAA
>JALOKO010000499.1 GCA_025456495.1 Bryobacterales bacterium
CCTCCTCACGGGATGCGAGGTTGAGGACTTCGCCAGGGTCAGCGTCCAGGTCAAACAACTGCTCGGGGCGATCGCCGTGGTTGAAGACAACGTACTTGTGACGGGCGGTGCGGATCATGCGGCCTTCGCGGGTTTGGTCCTGGTAAAGCAACTCGCCCGCGACGAAGGTGCGCTCCAGTGGTTTTCCTTCCAGCGCCGGACGGAGGCTTACGCCGCAGAGGTCAGCGGGTGGCGCCACTCCAGCGTAGTCGCAGAAGGTGGGGACAAGATCGGCAAGCGATGCCAGTGACGCAAAGTCTGCGTGTCCCTGGCGGATGCCCGGCCCGGCCAGAATGAGCGGAACGCGAGCAGATTCCTCATAGAAGGCGGCCTTTTGCGCCCAAAGATGGCCGCCCAGCCCCTCGCCGTGGTCAGAGAGGAAGGCGACGATTGTATTCTGGCGCAAGCCGCTTTCATCCAGCGCGGCCAGCACCTGCCCTACGCAGCGGTCAACATCCTCCACCATACGGTAGTAGTCGTGGAGATAGTGGCGCACATCGTCGCGGCGCCAGGAAGCGGCAATCCCGATTCCCTGGGACATCAGGTCGTAGCCTGAGCGCCGGTGGAACTGAATGGCTGCGGGTTCGTCGGGGTCGACAGCCATGTTGGACGGGGCGGGTGGAAAGCGGTCTGGGTTGGAGTGGGTGCGAGAGCCGGGGTGCTGGCGGATCCATTCGCAGATATCGTGTGGATTCATGAACGAGGCGACGTAGAGAAAAGGTTGCTTGGGGGCTTTGCGCAGCCATTGGGCGCTGGCGTCTGCGAGGGGTTGGTCCATGCGCGCGCCCATGCCGCTGCCGCCGATGATTTCCTGGAATCCGGTGACGCCGCCGAAACTGCGGGGCAGATGCCACTTGCCGCCATAGGCCGTTTCGTACCCGGCAGCGCGAAAGACTTCACCCAGGTGGGCAACGCCTTGTCGGATGCTTTGCCCATTCAGCCGCACACCGGTCTCGTGGGGCATGCGCCCAGTGAAGATGGATCCGCGCGACGGCGAGCACACCGGATAGGTGCAGTAAGCAGCGGAGAAGCGAACGCCACGGGCAGCGAGCGCATCCATGGCTGGAGTACGTAACCAAGGGTTGGCCGCGCAGGACATCGCGTTGTGGGTTTGCTGGTCAGTGAGAATCAGCAGAATGTTGGGACGTTCCACCCCCGCGGAAGCAGCCGCGCCCGTTGCCTGCGGCTGGGCTGCCAGTGCGTCTTGCCGGAGTGCTGCACCCGCGCCGCCTGCCAGGGATGTCGCACTCAGAAAACGTCGCCGGTTCATCATCGCCATCTCATCATACTCGCGCGCGCTGGCGGCGTGTAGGCGGCAAATGCCTCTCTTGCCGCGTGGATGCTCAGCCCGCCTAAACGTGCGAACGGGGACCCCAAGGGGTCCCCGTTCACGTGGTTAGTCCTGCTTTTGCAGGATTCGTTGCCGCAGGCCTTACCAGATGAGACGCAACGCCAGCGTGAAGTTGCGGGTGTTGGTGTCGGTGTCCTGGTAGTAGCCGAAGTTGGCAGGAGCGGCAAGGCTGGTGCCGGGCCGACTGAACTGCGTGTTGTTAAAGACGTTGTACATCTGGGCCTGGAAGTTCACCCGCATCGATTCGGTGACGGTGAAGTCCTTGGCCATGTTCCAGTCGAACAACGTGAGACCGTTCAGGCGGAACGCGTTCCGGCCGAGGGTTCCAAAGTTGCCCAACAGGGGCTGAGCCAAACCGGAGTTGGTGACCAGGTTGGGGTTGCGGGCTCCGCCCCCGGGATCGGGGCTGAACTGGATGTTGGTGGGGCCAACGAGGTTCGGGCGTTGCGCGCCGCCACCGCCCAGGATGAGCGGGTCAGCAATATCGGCAAAGCCCGCGCGAGGACCGGATAGCAGGTTGATGGGGAAGCCACTCTGGAACTGCTGAATGCCGGTGAACTGCCAGCCACCCAATACCTGGCGCAGGAAGGGGTTGCTGGAAGTGCGGAAGAATGGCAGTTCCCAGTTGTGGTTGATGACCATGCGATGCCGCACGTCGAAGGCGGAAACAGCACGGTTATCGCGGTTGTCGTTGGGGTTCTGCTGAGAGGCCGTATCCGTGGCCAAGACGCCCAACGCATCCGAAACGTCATCGATGGACTTGCCCAGAGTGTAGGCGGCACCGAAGCTGTACCCGCTAGCGAAACGCCGATCAAGGAACAACTGCAGCGCATGGTAGTTGGAGTTGGCGGACGATTCGACGACGGTCACGCCGGTGAAGCGAGGGTCAAGCCGGTTGGTGATGGGGACCGTGGGGCCGCCATCCAAGCTGCGGAAGATGGCCAGAGCGGAACCGCTAGCCGCCATCGCCTGCTCGTCGGCGGTGCTCTGGGCCGGGGTGAAGACACCCGGACGGATAAGGTTGATGGGGCGCGAGCGCTGCAGGAAGTTGGTCTTCGTGCCCACATAGGAGGCGCGCGCGACAAAGTTGCGCAGCACGGTGCGTTCCACGGTCAGGCTCCACTGGTGGGTTTGCGGCGCGCGCAGGCCCTGGTCGACAGGGCTGAAGGTGCCGAAGTTACGAACCGTGGTGCCGAAGGTTCCCACCGTTTCCCGTCCGACGCGCTGGAAGGGGGTGGTGCCCGCAACCATGTCGTCGAAGTTATCCGCGCCGGAGACCGTCGCGGTGCCGAACTGATACATGAAGGGCGGCGCGAAGCGGAGGTTGGTGATGGGGTTGAGGAAGATGAAGTCGTAGGCCATGCCGTAGCCGCCACGGACGACGAAGCCCGAGGACTCCGGCTTCCAGGCGAAGCCCACGCGGGGAGCCCAGTTATAGAGGGTGTTGAAGGCTGGGATATCGACGTCGATGGAACCCAGCGCACCCGTGCCCGCGCCGCCGAGAGCGGTATTGCTATCGCGGTTGAGGTTCGATAGCAGCCCGTTCACTTCGGTGGCCCCGCCGGCAATTTCCAGGCGGAGGCCCAGATTGACAGTGAGGTTCTTGGTGACGCGCCAGTCGTCCTGAATGTAGGCCCAGTGGTTGGACACGCGGTTGCCACGGATGGAGTTCCCGAAGCGCTGCGAGTATTGTGAGGGGTTCCCTGCCAGGAATGCAGCCCTGTTGGGGAAAGTGAAGGTGCCGCGGACATTGGCATCGAAGGTGCTGTTGGCCTGGATGCGGTTGAAAGTGTAGCCGAACTTCACGGTGTGGTTGTTGAGCGCCCAGGTGGTGTCTGTGCGGTACTCAAAGGTGTTCTGGGTA
>JALOKO010000500.1 GCA_025456495.1 Bryobacterales bacterium
ACCATTTCTACTTCATACTCAGTGAGGTGCTCTGCCTCTTCCAACACCGAGGCTCGCACCACCTTCCCGTTGAGATACTTCATTGCCGGGGCATCCGGGTCGTCATTGAGATTCAGGCGAATGGTAGCCTGCGTGCGCAACAGGCTCTTGATGTTGAGGCCCTTATCCTCAGAGAGCGCGCGAAAACGGATACTAAACGGCCGGGACACTTCAGCGTCGTGCGTGAACTCAGTCAGCAACAGCTTGTCCTGGCCGAGGGCGGTTCCAACAGCAATCGGATTGTTAGTCTGGGAATACTTGGCCACGGCGAGTTCCTCCTGCGCACGGTCTGGGGTGCCCGGCCAGTTGCCGGGTTGTCGCGCGGTTCGTTAAACCTTGCGAAAAAACAGCGCCGGCTGGATCACCGGCGCTGTTCGGTTATCGATGTCCCTTGCTATCTGCCGGGCAGACCCGCAGGCCATCGGGATGACAATTGGCGGTTTGGGGACAGCCCCAACCGGTTAAAACTCGTATGAGAAGGCGCCCGACTCGTTGACGTCCACCTTCACCTGGGAGATCGCCGCCCCCTCGGCCATGCGGCTGAGAAGTTCCCGGGAGATTTCGGGAAGCAGCGAATTGGTGAGGATGTTGTCCACGTTGCGCGCGCCGCTTTCCACTTCCGTGCAGCGATCGGCAACCGCGCCCACCAGCGCCTCGGTGTAGTCCAGCGTGACGCGATGATTTTCCGCCATCCGCCGCTTGATCTTGTTCAGCTTCAGCCGAATGATGGTCCGCAGTGCTTCGTCCCGGATGGGATAGTAGGGCACAATCACCAGACGCCCCAGAAACGCGGGCTTGAACACCTTGTCCAACTCCGGCTTGATGGCCTTCACCAAACCCTCGTGCGACGGCATGGTCTCAGGGTCAGCGGTGAGCTTCATCATCGTCTCAGTGGCGGCGTTGCTGGTGAGAAGGATGATGGTGTTCTTGAAGTCGATCTCGCGGCCTTCGCCATCTTCCATCTGGCCTTTATCGAAGACCTGGAAGAATAGCTCCAGCACGTCGGGGTGGGCCTTCTCCACTTCATCCAGCAGCACCACCGAGTAAGGACGCCGCCGCACCGCTTCCGTGAGCACGCCGCCTTCCCCGTAACCCACGTAGCCGGGAGGCGCTCCCTTGAGGGTAGACACCGTGTGCGCTTCCTGAAACTCCGACATGTTGATGGAGATCATGTTGCGCTCACCGCCGTAGAGCAGGTCTGAGAGCGCCAGGGCGGTTTCGGTTTTGCCCACGCCGCTGGGACCCACCAGCAGGAACACGCCCACCGGCTTGACGGGGTCGTCCATGCTGGCGCGCGATGTAACGATGCGCTGGCTGATGATGCTAAGCGCATGGTCCTGGCCAATGAGGCGCTTGCCCAACTGCTGCTCCAGCGTCAGCACCGTGGCAATTTCGTCCTTCAGCATCTTGCCCACGGGAATGCCGGTCCACGCCGCCAGCACTTCACTCACCACCTGCGCATCCACGCAGACACGCAACAGCGGCTGTTCCCCCTGCAGTTGCTCCAGCTCCGCCTCCAGCTTCTTGAGGGCCGCCATGGACTCCTCGTCCTTGGGGTTCGCCTCCAGTTTCCCGCGCAGTTCGCGCATCTGAGTCACCATGCCGGATTCCTGCTGGAAGCGTGCCTCCAGGGCGGTGAGCTCGGTGGTCGCCTTCTCTCGCGAGTCCGCAATCTCAGCCAATCTCCCGGCGTGATCGGTGCCTGTCACCACCTCGCGCTGCAGGATCCGTTCCTGCACTTCGAGATCCTGCAGGCGGCGGCGCAAATCTTCGATGGCGGGGGGCGTCGCCGTCTGCGTGAGGGCCAGACGCGCGCAGGCAGTATCGAGAATGCTCACCGCCTTATCGGGCAACTGACGGCCGGCCAGATAGCGATGCGACAGCCCCACAGCGGCCGAAACCGCTTCATCCAGCACCCGCACGTTGTGGTGCTTCTCCATCGTGGCAACCACGCCACGCATCATCACCTTGCAGACTTCCTCAGTGGGCTCGTCCACCTTCACCACCTGGAAGCGCCGTGCCAGGGCCGGATCCTTCTCAAAATACTTCTTGTATTCTGACCATGTGGTGGCCGCGATGGTGCGCAACTCGCCACGCGCCAAGGCTGGCTTCAGCAGGTTCGCGGCGTCGCCCTGTCCGGCTTGCCCACCGGCGCCGATCATGGTGTGGGCTTCATCAATGAAGAGGATGATGGGGGTTTCCGACTTCTTCACTTCTTCGATGAGTCCCTTGAGGCGATTTTCGAACTCGCCCTTGATGCCAGCGCCCGCCTGCAGCAGGGCCAGATCCAGCGAACGGATGTGGACGTTCCGCAGAGGCGGCGGTACATCGCCATCGGCAACGCGCTGGGCGAAGCCTTCCACCACGGCAGTCTTGCCGACGCCCGCCTCGCCCGTGAGGATGGGGTTATTCTGCCGGCGGCGCATCAGGATATCCACGATCTGCCGGATCTCTTTGTCGCGACCCAGCACCGGATCGATTTTGCCCTCTTTGGCCCGAGCGGTGAGATCGACGGTGAACTGGTCCAGGTTGGGAGTCTTTCCACCCGCCTTGCCCGGCGCGCCCCCCATGCCAGCGCCGGCGTCACCTGGTGCGTCGGCGTAATCGTCTTCAGAGGAGCCAGTGACGATGGAGAAGAACTCCTTCCGCAACACCTCCGCTTCAATCTTGGCGAACTCGCGCGAGCTCTCATTCACCATGCGCGAAAGCTCTTCATTGGAGGCGATCGCCAACAGAAGCGTGCCGCTGCGAATGCGCGGCTGTGCGAAGTCCAGTGACCCGATGCTCCAAGCGTCCAGGAACATCTTCACCAGATGCGGGCTGAAGGACGGAGTGCGTGCATTGCCCGTCTTCAGCAGGTCCAGCGACTTGGACAATTGCGTGCTGAGGCGCGACGGGTCTACGCCAAAGTGCTTCAGGATGCGCTTGGCGTCGGAATCCGTCTGGTCGAGCAGCTTGCTGAGGAAGTGCTCAATCTCCACGTCGTAATGCGTCCGTGAGAGGCAGAGCCCCGCCGACGCTTCCAGGGTGGATCGTGTGACATCATTCAGCTTGCCCACCAAGGATTTCAAATTCACTGCCATGTCCGTGTCCTCTCCTTCACTCGATTCCGCCGGATTCACAGGGTTCCGCCGGTTCCCCACCGTCGCGCCGGCATGTGTGCACGTGGCCAGCGTCTATCTTCCTGAGCGCTTCCCGGCGCCCGAATCGTTCGA
>JALOKO010000057.1 GCA_025456495.1 Bryobacterales bacterium
CGGTGCGCACCGCGACGGCCAGTTCCAGCAGCGCCTGCAGCGCCGTGCGGTCGAGCGTCCCCTGCGTGCCGCCGCCGGCGGCGGCGTTGATCGACACCCGGCCCTCCACCTTGCCGCGGCCGACCCGGGCCGCGACCATCTCGCGCATCGGCTGCTCGAACGCGCGGACTTCCTCGGGCACGCGGAACTGCAGGTCGAGGAAGCGGTTGTTGACCGCCCTGAACTCCAGCGTGAACACGCCCTGCGGAAGCTCGCGCGTGGCCACTGCGTAGCCGGTCATGCTGCTGATCCTGCCTGCCATCTGTCCGTCCCGGGGCGGTGCCCAGATCGATGCGGGGGTTGTAACCCGTCACGCCAGCGCAGACAATCCGCGCCGTGCGGGGACGATAGCACAGCGCCCCGCCGGACCCGACCCCGATGCCCATGCCCCGATGACTCCACCGCCTTCCCTGCCCCCATCCACTTCTCGCCGAAGGCTGCGGCGTTGGCGTCGTTCTCCAGAATGACCGGCGCCTCCACCAATTCGCTCAACAGGTCCCGCATGGGGTAGTTCTTCATGGTGGGCAGGTTGGGCGAATCGGTGATGAGGCCCTTTTCCATGTGAATGAAGCCGGGCACGCCGACACCGATGCCCAGCAATCCGGCGCGTCCGTGAACCTCGCGCAATTGCTTGATGGCGCTGGCGATGCTTTCCAGTACGGCCTGATTGCCGCGGATCCCATTGGTGGGGCCTTCGATCTGTTCGATGATGACGCCGTCCCTGTCAATCGCAGCAGCCCGCAGGTTCGTGCCGCCCAAATCCACCCCAATTGCGTAATGCCTCATTCGCTCAGAATTCTAGCAAATCGGCCGGGATGCGAGCCGAAGGAGCAGCCCCTTGATTGCGACGGGCAGCATCGTGGAACCGGCCCCTAGGGCAAACCCCACGCCCCTTCCAAAGAAGGCTGGCCAATAATCTGACGGACGCCGGCTGCTGCATTCCAGGCAGACTGCGCTTGATGACACTACAATACGGACGGTCAATTCGCGCCTTGTTGCTGAAGGGCTGTCAACCAATTCACGGCAGCTTGGCCTGGCCGGGAAACCTAGCGGGATCGTGGGCTGCATCCACGGCAGTCACGTTCCGCACAACGGCCGGCAGCACGACAGAACATGCACCCGCCCTCTGCCTTGCTGCCGGTCAGGCGGCTTCCCCGGTCAGGCGGCTTCCGTGGCGCTACACCCAGCGTGCTTTGTAGAGTCGTTGTCCGGGGCTTTGCACCACTCCCTCGGGCGACAGAAAACGCAAGTCGAAAGTCCACCAGACGCCTTCATCAGCGCGGACGTAAGCCAGCTGTCCGGACTGCCGATGAAGGCTGATCGACTTTACGTGCGGCATCGCACCCAGTGTCGGGTGTGGTGTCAGGTCCCGCGTGTCCTTTCGAAAGACAAGCACCTGCGTGCCGGTGCTAACGAAGAGTTCGTCGTCCGAGGCGCCTGGGGACAGCTCATGCCCGCCACGGCTGGGCAACCGGGACGCCTGCAGTTTTCGCAAGGGGAATTCCTTCTGGCTTGCGTCGAAGGCATATTCGTCCACGGTGTCCATCCCCAGGGCGTACAGTACGCCGCGCACCTCGTCCCACTCCACGCCGTGCGCGGAGTAAAGCGGGACGCGGAACAGCTCCCGTTCGGGCTGTCCGCGATGAAAGAGCAGCACCGCATTCCCCTCTTGATGGGTGGAAGCGGCAACAGCCAAATGGCCGTCTGGCAGCAGACAGGCAGAGTGCGCATTGGGCGCCTTGGCATAGAAGGTGGTCTGGTGGCTATCGCGACGAAAGATGGCCACGCCGCCCGCTGAAGAGGTCACCAACACAGACTCGCCATTGTCGATCAGCTTACAGTCGTCGGTGGTGGCGAATGGAGTTAGCGCATAGGATGCGGGCAATCCCGGGCTTCGCTCCGGGCGCCAGGCGCGCACGTCATCCCATTGAAGCGATCCGCCGGCCATCCGCAAAGCGGCGTCATACACGGCGTTGCCACCACACAGCAGCATCCGTCGGGGAGCCGCCTGCTGGCTGGCGATCCGTGGCGTCATGCCGACACTACCGGCAACTGTCAGCAGCGAAAGCAGGCTTCTGCGATCCATCAGGGTGAGGTTGTTCATGACTGGCCTCCTCAGTGGAGGGTATGCCCTCCAGCTTGCCAGATACAAGGGATGCTGTGACCGTGTCTGTCACTTAGTGAACGAGGGGCGCCATCGCGTGTCTCCGCGCGCTGGACCAAGTGACATTTGCTGTACCCGGATTTCCCCCAGGGCGCCTTCATGCGAATGACAGATTTCGTTAGGCTGCGCAGGGAAACTGCTAGTGTCTGAATCGAGAGAGCAAACAGATGTTACCAGCCCCATCCAAGCCGATCTTCAATCGCTTCATATCCAGCGCGGGCAGCGACTTCGTGATGCAACACTTTCGATACGCCAAGCCGTTTCATCTGCCCAGCCGCCGTAGTCCGGAATACGTCATCCTCATCTGCTGGCAAGGGAGAATCGAGATCGTCGAGGACGGCCGGATTCGGCATTTGTCCCAGGGCGAGATGATGATTTCCAATCCGGACCTACAAAGGCAGACTGCCTACCTTCCCTGCGCCCCAGGATCGTCTCCAGCGCTTGCGGAGCCGGAGTGTTGCGAAGGATGGGCGTTGATGATCAGCCGCTTCCAGATGTCCTCGCTGGTTCGAGAAACCGGGGTGATGGACGGCGGACATTCTCCAAGATTTTTCGGGAAGTCGCCGGCCGGCCACCTCTCCGATGCCACCAGACGAGCGCTGGAGATCGCGCAACAGCAACGACCAGGCACCGACTCGTATCTCCACTCATGGCTTCACCAGTTCGCGATGGAAGTTCTGTGGACCTGGCCTTCCGAGGGAGTGCACGCGTCCCGGCTTCATCCATGTGAGGCGTTACCACGAAGCACCTTCATCCGTGCGGTGGAGTTCATGCAGCAATCGCGGAAAGACACCTTTGGAGTGGAAGAATTGGGGCGATTTCTGGGAATGAGTCCGCCGATGATGCGTCGCCGGATGCACGCCTCAACGGGTCGGGCGCCGTTGCAACTGTTCAACGACGTGCTTGCCCAACGGGCACGAGGGCTGCTCGCCACTCCGTCCAGTTCCGTCAAGGAGGTCGCCTATGATCTGGGATTCTCTTCGGTAAGCCAGTTCTCGCACTTCTTTCGTCGGATGACCGCAACAACTCCCACCGCTTTCCAGGACGAGATCGTTCGGCTACGTGCGGGCCGTCTGGGATGATGCAAACGCTTAGAACGCCGCTCATCTTTACCGAAATCGTCAATTTATTTACGGTATTGAAGGAAATATATTCGTTAACATGAAGGTAGTAACGTGAGCTTCCGGATGCCGCTTATGAGTTTCACCCGGTGCGCACGTTACCATGCCAGTGGAACATTTTTGTTCTGCCGTGCTCCTTGGTGAACTACTCATCTTGTTTCGAGATCAGTAGTTTTCCAGACCAGTGTGTTTCCACCAAAGAGGGTCATCCCATGCGGAATACGTCCTATTTACGTCACAGGTACGCTTTCACGTTACAGGTGTGTATCATTCTATGCACCGTATGTGTACTTTTCACCGGAAGGGCCGGCGGACAAACGACAGAATGGAGCGGGTTGGTCACTGACCCGTCGCAGGCAGCCATCGTGGGAGCCACCGTCGAAGTGACCAACACAGGCACGGGTGTCGTTACCCGCACCACGACAAATGCGGCAGGCTTCTACGTATTCCCCAATCTGACTCCCGCCACCTATAGCCTGAACGTTTCGCAGGCAGGCTTTCGATCGTATCGGCAAGTAGGTGTGGTGCTGGCGACGGCGGATCGTAAGCGTCTTGACGTCCAAATTCAAGTGGGAAGCGTCGAGGAGCGCGTAGAGGTCGTCGCGGATGCGACGATGCTACAGCTTAGCAGTGCGGAGTTCGGATCTACGGTTGCAGCGAGAGAGTACGACCGGCTGCCGCAAATTCAATTGAACCGGATGCGATCGCCGGCCACCTTCCTCTATCTGAGTCCTGGCGTTCTGGGCAACGTGAACAACAACGGCCGCGATAACGTTGCCGCATCGAACCAGATCCAGATCAACGGCAGCGGCAAGTTTACGAACGAGATCTATCTTGATGGCCTTCCGGGCCGCACGAACTTCAATGAGGTAGCGCCTCCGGTGGATGCTGTCTCTGAGTTCAAGCTGCAGGCGAACCAGCTCTCCGCCGAGTACGGCAACACAGGTTCTGCCGTTGTGGCCTTCACATTGAAATCGGGCACAAATGCTCTGCATGGTACGGCATTCAACATCTTCCGAAACGAAAAACTGGATGCACGCAGCTTCCTGGCGCCCAATCGCGCGCCGCTGCGGCAGAACGAATTCGGGCTCACCGTTGGCGGACCTGTGTTGATTCCGAAATTCTATGACGGTCGCGACAAGACTTTCTTCTTCTTCAGTTACAGCGGTTCCCGCAAGAGGGGCTTGGACCAGGTGTTCCGGCGACGGGTAGCCACCCCGCAACAGATCACTGGAGACTTTGAGGGCCAGCGCATCGTATTCGATCCCGCCACCACCACTGCCACCGGGACCGGATTTACGCGGACGCCGTTCACCAACAACCAGATCCCCACGAACCGGATTGATCCGGTTGCGGCGCGCGTCGCTGCCCTGTTGCCACCGCCAAATCTCACCGGGGCCGGCTCCTTGAATTACCAGGCATTCGCCGGGGAGCGTCTCCTTGACCCGGATGTATTCACCGGACGCGTTGACCACGCGCCCTCCGGGACCCAGCGCATGTACGTCACCTACAATCGCACGGATATCCCACGGCAGAACATTACGTCGCCAATGGAGGATCCGTTCAGCGACAGAACTCTGCAGATGATTACAAGCCACACCGTGCGCGGTAACCATGATTGGGTATTGTCTCCGAATGTGTTGAATACCTTCCTGGTGGGCTATAACTATTTCCGCAATCCCTTTTCGGGGTTTTTCGCCAATCAGGGCTTCGCCGAACGCTTCGGCCTGCGAGGCATTATTGGCGATACCTTCCCAACGTTTAGCTTTACTGATGGCTATGCGCCATTGGGGCGCAACTCATCGTCTGACGGCACCGAAGGCGCCCTCATTTTCAAAAACACGACAAGCCTCACACTGAATCGCCATGTGATTAAGGTTGGCGCGGAATACCGCCACAACTACAGTACTTCGGTCGCGGCGGATAATACCGCAGGCGCCTATGCGTTTAACGCTCTGGGGACGGCAAACCCAGGACAGGGCGCCACGACTGGTGATGGCTTTGCGAGCTTTCTGCTAGGTCAGGTTCACTCCGGCTCAATGAACTTTCCCTTCTCCACCAGCGTCCGACGGCCTTACATGGGAATCTTCTTCCAGGATGACTTCCGCGCCACCAACCGGCTGACCCTGAACCTGGGCTTCCGCTATGAAGTGAGCTTCGCCCCATGGGAACTGGACAACCGCTACGTGCTGGTAGACCTCCAAACTCCCAACCCGGCGGCGGGAAACCGTCCTGGCGCAGCAATCTTCGCCGGCAGCGGTCCGCAACTGGCAGGTCAACGACGCCTCTTGCAGACCAACTATGGCGCAGTTGGACCACGGTTCGGTTTCGCTTATTCCTTGCGGCCCCGCACTGTGCTGCGTGGAGGCTACGGCATCT
Organism: Bryobacterales bacterium; assembly: GCA_025456495.1. Taxonomy (GTDB): domain Bacteria; phylum Acidobacteriota; class Terriglobia; order Bryobacterales; family Bryobacteraceae; genus JACTMJ01. The sequence continues at coordinate 5,704 of JALOKO010000057.1, forward strand.
TCTATGGGGACCCTGGCGTGGGGATCGTTACGACGGGGCTTCGACAGATTGTGAACCTCCAGTCGTTGGACGCAGGGATCACCCCCGCATTCACTTTGGCCGAAGGATTCCCGGCGGTCTCGAGCGCGGCTCCTCAGCCGAACCCAGGCCTGCTGAACGGGCTGGCGGTGACGGCGCGCAACGGAACGGTGAACCGTCCGCCTCGCACCCAGAACTGGAGCCTGTCGTTGCAGCAGGAGCTTGCCCAGGACTGGATGGTGGAACTGAACTACGTGGCCAACCATACCACGGGGGCTACAAACCCAGGCCTCACAAACATCAATCAGGTAGACGCCAGCAACCTCAGCTTGGGCTCGCTGCTCACGCAGCAGGTCACATCGACGGCAGCACGCCAGGCGGGCATTCCGATTCCTTATGAAGGATTTCGCGGGAGCGTCGCCCAAGCCTTGCGACCCTTTCCGCAGTACCTTACGGTTACTGAGCAAGCAGCCAAGGCCGGCCGCAGTTTTTACAACGGCGCCAGTGCCCGTCTGCGCAAGCGCTTCTCACGCGGGCTACAGTTTGAAGCCAGTTACACTTGGTCAAGGAATCTGGGCTATTCCAATCCCGGAGAGGCAGGCTTTGGAACCACCAACAACGTGCTTCAGGATGATGGGAACCGGCGTCTGGAATGGTCGTTACTGCCCAATGATGTTACGCACGCCGTGGTGGGCTTCTGGACCTACGATCTGCCCGTCGGCAAAGGAAAGCGCTGGGGTGGCTGGCAGCTCTCAGGCATTCATCGCTACCAGAGCGGAGTGCCGCTGTCGATTTTCACCACCAATACCCTGCCCATCTTCAACCGCGTCCTGCGGCCGGATGCGGTGCCTGGAGTGGACCGGCCCACTGGCATTTCCTTAGGTGATTTCCAACCGGGCATTGACCGTCGCATCAACCCCGACGCGTTTACTCTCCCAGGCGCCTTCCGGTTTGGAACGGCAGCGCCAACCTATAATGACATCCGAAACTTCCCTGTACTGAATGAGGACTTTTCGCTCATCAAAAACACTCGAATTACAGAGTCTACATCGATTGAACTTTCCACCCAGTTCATCAACGCATTAAACCGACATCGCTTCGCCGATATCAATGTGAACCGCAACACTCCGTTATTCGGACAGGCATCCGGGTCGAATTTGGGACGGATCATTACGCTGGGTGCGAAGATTCGATTCTAGGGATTGCGCGCAGCCTCCCGGCGACGGGATTCCGGGAGGCTGCAGCGTTTATTCGTCACGCGGCCGCCAAAGTCCGCGATTACGGTGAAAGGGGAACCTCCGGATGCTGACACGACGACAATGGCTGCGTGCAGGCCTGACCGCCTCCATTGCGGCACAAGCGGCAAAGACGGCGGAAGCATCCGCCGATCAGGAATCGGTTGCGTTCATTCATCTCACAGATCCGCATGTGATTTACCCGCCGGGAGTCCACCCGCGTTTGCTGGAAATGCGAAAGATGTTTGCCAGCACAATCGCTACGTTGCCGCAGGACCTGGACAGGATTCAGAGGGATGGCCTCGGCAGTTTTGCCTTCATCACCGGCGACCTGATTGACGTGTATTCCTTCCTGGCCGCGGATGGTGGAATCGTAGATAACCAGGTAGAGGCGTTTTCGCGAATCGTAAACAACGCGCCTCTGCCCGTCTACTGCACCCTCGGAAACCATGACGTCCAGCATTACGGTGTTTACCAGGACAGGCTGTTAGCCGACCAAAGCGTGGTGGGACCAGCGCGGGCGGCATGGATTCGGCAGCTTCCCTGCTTTCAGTCGGGTGTCTACTATGCAATGCATCGCACTGTAGGCGGAGTGACTTACCGGATCGTCGCCCTGGATAACGGGTTCTACGGGCATCAGCCCTCGTATCTGCCGAAGCGCGAGGCCGCCTACACCTTTGGGCGCGGACAACTGGACTGGCTGCGTCGCATCTGCGCCGACGACCCGGCGGAACCCTTGGTTCTGGGAATCCACATTCCCCCTACCGGAGTGATGCTGGAGGAACTCACCGGCGCGCTGGGCAAGCGAACGGCGCCGACGGTGATGTTGGTGGGACACCTGCACAACCGTCAGGATGTGACTGAGATCAAGACGGCCGACCTCACTCTGTATCGGGTGGACACTCCCGGCTATTGCAACAGCCGCGATCATTGGCGTCAAGTGCGGCTACTGGCTGACCGTATTCAGGTGGGAGCGGTTGGAAAGCCGGGTGAGGTGCAGCTAACCATCCCGCTTGGCTAACTATCAGCCGAACCGCCGCCTGTTGCTTTCCAGCGCCGCGCTCTCCGTCGCACCTAAGCCCGCACGCTAAGCGGGTCGCCGGGACGGACGATAGAATGGGTCAGCCGGATCGTACTCTGGATTCGGCCCGGGCGCCTCAGCTTCCAGCGACCCCATCCACGCGCGCAACTTGCGTTGCATGCTCGCAGCGCGCTTCGTTTGCCGGATTGCAAGATCCCTTTGCTCGCCAATGTCCGTGCGTAGGTTATAGAGCTCAGTGCGCGGGCCGATGCTGAGCTGGTAGTCGCGCTGAGGGTCAAGGTAATCGCCGAAGAAGTCGATCAGCTTGTAGTCCCCTTCCCGGATCACCGCACATGGCGTGGCGCCCCACTGAATGTCATAAAGGGGCATGTACCAATAGAGGGGGCGTGGCGCCAGCTTCCCGCCACGGAGCGCCGGCAGCAGGCTGAGGCCATCCAGAGGATGTGCAGTTTGACCGTTCGATGGCGGCGCAGACGCTCGGGCTGCTTCCAGAAACGTGGGATACCAATCCACCACGTGAACGGGTTCGGCGGATACATGTCCTTCAGGGGTCACCCCGGGCCAACGGACGATGGCAGGAACACGAATCCCACCCTCGTACGGCGACCCCTTCCCCAACCGCAGAGGGTGGTTGTCAAACAAGGTGTCCACGCCACCGTTGTCCGATAGAAACACCACGATCGTGTTGTCGGCCAGGTTCAGCGCATCCAGCCGCGCAAGCAAGCGCCCGATGGAGGCATCCATATGTTCCAGCGCCGCCAGATAGGTGGCGTTGTGGATCCCGGTCTCGTGATAGCCGCGGCGGCGATACGTGGCCGAAAGCTCAGTCGGGGCCAGAACGGGGCCGTGGATTGTGTGGTGGCTGAGGTAGGCAAACCAGGGCCGGTCCTGATTGCGCTGAATGAACGCGATGGTCTCATCGGTGAGCAGGTCAACGCCCTTATCGGTGCGGCTTTGGTATTCGGGAGGATCCTGGAGGGGCATGGAGTAATCGAAGCCGTAGTGCGTGGCGGCGTGCGGGTGCAGCAGGGTGTAGTAGCCATCCTCGTTTGTCGTGAGGTGCCATTTTCCCAGGATGGCTGTGGTGTAGCCGACATCGCGGAGAGCGGCGGCAATGGTGCGGGTGCCGCGCTCCAGATTGGCGCGATAGGATGGTTCCGTGAGCGGCGCCTTGGGATAGTTGTACGGCGGGATGACATGCCACATGCGGTTTCTGGCGGTGTGCTGCCCGGTGAGTAGGCTCGCCCGAGTCGGTGTGCACTGCGGGGTGACATAGGCATCTGTAAAGCGCACCCCTTGTGCTGCCAGCCTGTCCAGGTTCGGCGTACGTGCATGTCGGCCACCGTAGCAGCGCACGGCAGTATAGCCAAGGTCGTCGGCCAGGATAAACAGAATGTTGGGCGGACGCTTCTTGGTGCTTGCTTGTGCTTGCAGCCATGGGGACACGGATGCCCCAGCAAGCGCCTTGGCAAACGCACGTCGGCTATAGGCGGCGGATGACATACAGGGAGTATATCCGGGCCGGGCCAAGCGGGCGACTTGCCGCAGAGGAAAGCTGCCCGATAGACAGCTGCCCGGAAGCACTATGCCAGGGGAAAGACTCTTCTGGTGTCGTCGTTCGGGGGTTGTTGCGATGCTGTTTTGCGTTGCTGACGCGACACAAAAGCCTTGATGCTACACTGGGGAAGCGTCGCTTCGACTGCCAGCCAGCTGACGGAGTACTCAGCTTTGAAGGGTTAAGCTGTGCGCGATGCCCTTAGCAATGCCACGGACTCTTGTCGTCACCGCATATCATTTTCCGCCTGAAAATGTCATCGGTGCGGCCCGTCCGGCGCGCTTCGTAAAATATCTCACCCGCAGCGGATGGAACATCCAGGTAGTAACTGCTGCTCCTGCATCTCCAGGGAACAACTATCTGGTCCATTCAGTGGAAGATCGATCCCGTGACTTCTTTAGTTCTTCCGAATCGGAAGCAATCACATTGCCCCCATGGCAGCGTTACTCGGAGTTATTCCTTCGAAAATTCATCTTTCCCGGAGCTCCAGGGCTGACCTGGGCACTTACGGCATCCCGACTTTCAAGGAACATTCTCGAGCCTGCAAACCCGAAACCTTGTGCAGTGCTCTCTACGTTTCCCCCACTGGCAGCCCATCTCGCGGGTTGGGCTTTAGCACGCGACCTTCAAGTCCCATGGATAGCCGACTTTCGGGATCCCTTCCTACTAGACCAAGCCGGTTTGCTTTCCCGGATAAGCTACTTTTCTGCCTCACGGCTAGAATCCGTGTTCTTTCGAGAGGCAGCAGCAATCATCACAAACACGGAGGCGCTGGCAGACCTATATCGCCATAGATACCCAAAGTCCGCACATAAGGTATCAGTGATTTGGAATGGCTTCGACCCTGAGACCGCGCACGGTCCACTTCCCCTGCCCAAACGTTCGCGTCGCGTATTGAGCCATGTTGGGGTGCTTTACGGGGGCCGTAATCCGGTGGCGTTGATTGAATCGTTCGAGCGCTTGGTCGCAGCCGGACATCCTCTCGCCTCTCAATGGCAAATCAAGCTTGCCGGACCGTTCTTTGGGAATGACGAGGATCAACGATGTATTGAGCGGGGTGTCCAGCAGGGTTTCGTCACGACAGACTTTCGTAGCATTCCGCAGGCTGAAGCTCTAAAGATGAGTCAAGAATCAGATGGGCTATTGCTTCTACAGCCACAATCCAGAGTTCAGGTGCCAGGGAAACTGTTTGAGTATATAAATTATGGAAGGCCGATTCTTTCGTTATCGCCAGCAGGCTCTGCCGTTGATTGGCTTCTGGCAAAATGCGGAATACCTTACCTCAACATGCAGCCTGAGGAGCCGCAAGCGGTAAGTGATTCGAAACTAACGCAATACCTTGCCCTTACCAGCGATCCCTCATCGCCCAGTCCGTGGTATGTAGAGAACTTCAACGCAGAGCACCAAGCCAGACAGCTCTCCACCATCCTGGAAAAGGTGATATAAGAGAATAGATATAAGCGGAACACAATTCCGTCTCGCTGATCTCACCAGACCTTATCCAACAGATTAACAACTCGTTCGGCAGTTTTCCCGTCCCAGCCTGGAATTGCTTGCGATAGCCGATAGTTGCCAGCCAAAATCGCGTCCACATGATCCTGTATCTGCTCGGGAGAACCAGGGATGAGGGTGTTTGTACCGAGGGCTACAGTTACCGGTCTTTCTGTATTCTCACGCAAGGTAAGGCACGGAATACCTAAATAGCTAGTTTCTTCCTGGATTCCTCCAGAGTCAGTGATTACAACCGTAGCTCCTTTTTGGAGGCTCAACATTTCGAAATACGGGAGTGGCTCAACTATGTTGATATTTCCCTCCAGCCTCAGCACATTCAATTCATCCAGCTTTTGTTGTGTCCTGGGATGAGCCGGAAAAACGATTGGTAGTTTCGTTGCCACTCTCTCCAGTGATCGTGCAAGCGCCATTAGCCGCTCAGGATCGTCCACATTACTAGGGCGGTGCAATGTCACAAGCGCATAGGGCACTTTTTCAAGCCCATACTTCGCTGGAGCGTTTGTGGTCGATGCAGCCTCCAGATGAGCGACCAACGAGTCAATCATGATATTGCCCACATAATGAACCCGATCTCCCTGGATGCCCTCTTTCTGCAGGTTAGTCATGCCATCCGGTTCACTAACTAGCAAAACATCAGAGACTGCGTCAGTAACGAGACGATTGATCTCTTCAGGCATCATACGATCCATGGAGCGTAGACCTGCTTCAAGGTGCGCGACAGGTATATGAAGTTTCACGGCCGCCAGCGCGCATGCAACCGTTGAATTCACATCTCCGACAACAACAACTCCAGCTGGAGGACTGGGCAGGCCCAGCAAATATGTCTCAAAGGCTTCAAGAATTCGGCCCGTCTGTTGCCCGTGCGTTCCACCTCCATCTCATGGGGGTAAAGCTC
>JALOKO010000501.1 GCA_025456495.1 Bryobacterales bacterium
GCCATGAGCGCCATTGACCTGCGCCTGGGCATCCAGGGCATCCGGCCCTTTTTCGCCCAGCAGGAGGAATAAGCGCGGGGCCTGCCCGTGTTCCCGGCCCGGGCGGGCAAGGTGTTCCAGGCCGGGGCGGGTAAGATGTTCCCGGCCCGGGCGCAGCTAACGGCGCCAGCTTAAGATCCAGTGGTAGCGATCCGCGCCGCCCTGCGGGTCAGATACTCGGATGCGGGCGGTGAAGGCGTTCGTGGCTGTGGGTTCTTCCAGAAGCTCCACCGTGCCGCGGCCATCCTTCTTTTCCAAAGCGACCGTGGGCATCACCTCCGCCGGCAAGGGTTGTGAAAACCGGAATCGCTCCAGCTTCACCTTCTGGCCGCTCACCAGCACCACGTGTAGTCGGTCAGCGCGGACCAGAAACTCCACCACCTCATCCACCTGCCCGCGAAACTCCAGCGTTCCTGACGACCCGCCGTCATAGCGAAGTGGGTCGTTGTCGTAGGAGCTCAACGGCCGCCCGGCCAACGAACCAGCGCTGACATCGGTGCCGGGTGGCGTCCAGCGTGGAGGATTCCCGCGCGGAGTCAGCCGCAGTTCGTTCTGTCCATTCGCTCCGCCCCCATCGTTTTCCCGCCAGGTGACGCGAATTTCGTAGGCATCCGCGGACGGGCTGTCGTTGTCCACCCGGATCCACGCCTGAAACTGGTTGCGGTCGGCGGGGTTTTCCACCAGCAGCACCCGGCCTTTGCCGCGAATGCGCTCTACCCGGAAATGGTCCAGCGGCTGTCGGGGGATCGGGCTACTGCATACGCTGCCGACATCAATGGGAGCGGTGCCGGCGCGGGTCCGAAAGACTGCCTTGTCGCCTTCCAGGATGATGTCGGCCGCGCCCGTCAAATTCAGCCGCAAGAGACAGACTCCGGCATCCAGACCGGTGGCCATGTCTGGCTGGATACGCAGCGGGCGCGGAGCCTGGGCAACAGCCGTCAGCGCCAGCAGGCAGAGCAGGGAAGTACAGGCCAGATTGCGAAGCATGGCGATGGCACGAGGGTGAGCTTCGTCGCGGATGCCCGAAGACCAGCGGACGCACGCCCCTTCTCGATGATGTCACACGATGGCGGCGCGTGTGGGCCAGACCCTGCCCTGCTGGCCGGATGCGCTCAGAACCCGCAACCCGCGCCCGTACAACCCGCGCCCGTACAACCCGCGCCCGTACCACCCGCGCCCGTACAACCCGCGCCTGTGGAAGGCGCTACACTGGAACTCTGCGCTTGCCTCCGCGTCGCACGATCCCCCATGGAAGCACCTGCCCCTACGAATGCCAACCGTCAGCGGTCCCTGGCGGAGAAGTCCATCCAGCCAGACGTAGCCACTGCCGCAGACGTAGCCACTGCCGCAAATGTAGCAGGTCCTGCGTGTGGAGGCGGGCTTTTCGCGCCCCACGTATCGCCCATCGGGCGGGCGCTGCTGGGCTGGTATCGCAGTGGCAATCGGGACTTGCCCTGGCGACGCACCCGCGATCCCTACGCCATCTGGGTCTCCGAAATCATGCTGCAGCAAACGCGCGTGGAGGCCGTGCTGCCCTATTACCAGCGCTTCCTGGAGCGCTTTCCCACAGTAGAGGCTCTCGCTGCTGCTCCTGAGCAAGATGTGCTGAGCGCCTGGAGTGGACTGGGCTATTACAGCCGTGTGCGCAACCTTCACCGGGCGGCGCGCCAGGTTGCTGAAGCCGGCCGCTTCCCCCGCACCTACGATGAGATTCTGGCCCTTCCCGGCGTAGGCGAATACACGGCCGCGGCCATCGCCAGCATTGCCTTCGGACTGCCCCATGCGGTGCTGGACGGCAATGTCCTGCGTGTGATGGCCCGCCTGCACGCTGACTTTGGCGACATTGGCGCACAAGCCACCCGCAAGCGGTTACGCGACCAGGCCCAGCGTGATTTGCCCCACCAGGACGCTGGCGACTACAACCAGGCCCTGATGGAACTCGGCGCCACGGTATGCCTGCCCCGCGACCCTCGGTGCCTGTTGTGCCCTTTGTCTGAGAGCTGCCGCGCTCGTGCCGAAGGGCTGCAGCACCAGCTCCCTACGAAGCTGCGTCGCGCGCCCATGGTGGCGGTGGAGACTACCTTGCTGGTGGTTACCCGCCATTGCGCGGAGATCAGCGCCAAGGAAGTGCTGCTGTGGCAGCGTCACGGCAGCCATCGCATGAGCGGCTTCTGGGACCTGCCGGAAGCGCATATGCTGCCCGGGGCTGCGCTGGGCGCCACCCTACGCACCTTCCGCCACAGCATCATGAATCACGCGCACCGTTGCCAGGTGATGGCCGCGCAGGTGGAGGAGGCGCCGCCCGGGTTTCGGTGGATTCCCCGCTCCCAATTGCCCCACCTGCCCCTGAGTACCATGACCCGCAAGGCGCTCCGTGACCTGTTGGGTGCCTAGCGATTTCCCCGCCCGGCAACCTGTCGCGTTGCCGGCAAGGCCTTGATGGAGGCGGCGTCTGTGAGCCGCGACAATGCCAGCCCCTCAAGCGAACATCCATGTGGCTGCCGGGTTCCGCCATTTCCCGCGCCAGGAGTTCCCACGCCGCGAGTTCCCCCGCCACGAGTTCCCCCGCCACGAGTTCCCAAGTATCGAATTTCCCGCGCTGCCAGCAACGCGGGACGGCGTTCGTCGGATATAATCCCGTTAACCTGACTGGCGGGTTGTGATGGTCCAGCTTTCGCCACCGCCTCAGCATGGGAGGTTTTCTTTGTCTGATTGCGCTTCCGGTGTATCGTCTGCGCGGTGGAGTCGCCGTGCTTTCCTGGGGGTGGCCGGCCTGGGCGCTGCTGTCTCCGCTGGCATGGTGGGTTGCCAGAAGCCCGCCCGGCCACCAAACGTGATTCTGGTGATGACTGACGATCAGGGCTACGGCGATTTGTCCGCCACCGGCAATCCGATTCTGCGGACGCCCCACACGGATCGCATTGCTGCCGAGGGCATGCGCTTTGACAACTTCCACGTGTGCCCTGTGTGCGCTCCCACACGCGCCAGCCTGATGACGGGACGCTACCACTTCCGCACCGGAGTCGTGGACACCTTTAAGGGGCGCGCGATGATGCACTCCGATGAGATCACGGTTGCGGAGCTGCTACGCGATGGCGGATATCGGACCGGCATCTTCGGCAAGTGGCATCTGGGGGACAACTATCCGTTGCGGCCACAGGACCAGGGTTTCCAGGAATCTCTCATTCACCTGGGAGGCGGCATCGG
>JALOKO010000502.1 GCA_025456495.1 Bryobacterales bacterium
CCCCATGCCCGCATCCGCCGCGCAGGTTAGTGCGACACCTTCGGTTCCAGTTCCTTGGCCTGCTCCACCCACTTGGTCACCATCGACGCGCTAGGCACGTTGCCCGTCAGCTTCCGCTTCTCGTTCGCGGCGGCAAGCGCGGCAGCCAGGTTCTCCGGATTGCGGTTCCGCAGTTCCTTCACGGTATCCACGCCCGCTTCTTCCAGCAGTTCGGCGTACTGGCCGCCAATGCCGCTCACGCGCATCAGGTCGGCGTGGTTTACCCACTTCAGAATCAGCTTCCCACTGATGCCGGTGGCCTCCTCCAAATCCTCCCGGCCCTTGCGGCTGGAGGCTTTTTCCAGCAGGTCTTCGGTGTCCTTGACGCCCGCCGTGCCCAGCTTCTCCGCGTAGGCCGGGCCAATGCCCTCGATATCCTCAATCTTGTAGTTCATGCAGCAATCCGCTCCTTCAGATGATGGGGATACAGCGCAAGACGGGAATGCTGGGGCTCCATCTATTGCTGGCAACCACGCACTCGGGCGCGGTCACCCAGAAAGCATACCGCAGCCATGGGCGGCTTGCGGTCACCTCCATCACAGCGGATGGCAATATCGGGTATCCGGGTCTTCTAGGCGCAAGAAAGCGATTGATACAATGCCTAGCGTGAACCGTCGACACTTCCTCCACACCACCACCGCCGCGGGCGCCACCCTGCTGGGGCAATCCGCCCCCGCGCAGGACGACCCCGTACGCATTGCCATCATCGGCATGGGAGGCCGCGGCAACCAACTGATGCGCGAGTTCGCCAAAATCCCCTTCGTGCAGGTGGGCATGGTGGTTGACCCCGACGGCAACCGCACCGAACAGGCCGCCGCCTGGGCGCGCCAAAACACCGGCCGCCAGCCCATCGCGTCCGCCGACATGCGCGCCGCCTTTGACGACCCCAGCATCCACGCCGTCCTGGTGGCCACCACCAACCACTGGCACGCTCTCACGGCTATCTGGGCCATGCAGGCAGGCAAGGATGTCTACCTGGAGAAGCCCGTATCCCACAACATCTTCGAAGGCCGGAAGATCGTCGAAGCCGCTCGCAAGTACAACCGCATAGTGCAGGGCGGTACGCAGCGCCGCTCCGACGGCCGCTTCCGGGCCGCTGTCCAGGGGATGCGCGACGGCATCATCGGCGACATCTACATGAGCAAGTGGGTGTTCCCGGGCAACCGCGATTCCATTGGCTACAAGCCCGTGCAGCCGGTCCCCAACTGGCTGAACTGGGACCTCTGGCTGGGCCCCGCGCAACCCGAACCCTTCCACGCCAATCTGGTCCACTACAACTGGCACTGGTTCTGGAACTTCGGCAACGGCGAACTGGGCAACAACGGGCCCCACCTGGCCGACATCGCCCGCTGGGCCATGAACAAGGAACTGCCCGTGCGCATCCGCAGTTGGGGTGGCCGCTGGGGATACACTGACCAAGCCCAGACCCCCAACACCCAGACCGTGGAATGGGAATACGACGACGGCCGCCTGATGCTGGCCGAACTCCGTGGACTGTACACGGCGGAACCCATGAGCTGGGATTTCTTCGGAACCAAGGGCCACCTGCACCTGTTCGCGGACGGCCGCTGCGCCATCAAGCTCGGCCGCAACAAGGAACTGGAACCAGAGCCTCAGGCCCTGCCCAATGAGGATCACTACCGGAACTTCGCCGAAGCCGTGCGCCATCGCGACCGCAGCAAGCTGAATGCCGAGGTGCGGGAAACCGCCCTCTCTACAGCGCTCTGCCACCTGGGCAACATCGCCTACCGCATGGGCGAGGAACTCCGCTTTGACCCAAAGACTGAGCGTTTTCTAAACAACGACGCCGCCAACGCCCTGCTCACCCGCAACTACCGCGCACCCTACGTGGTGCCCGAGACGGTATAGCGGCTAAAGGGTAGCCATGAACGCGCTGAAGCGTATCCAGGAACCCGCTACAGGCTAGCCAGAAACTCAAGGTTGCGCTTGAGGTCAGCGTCCGTGTCCTTGGTGGGGGCGTTCGTTTCCAGAACCCCATAGCCTTGGTAGCCGATTTCATTCAGCGCAGCATAGACAGCGGGAAAATCCACCTTGCCCTGGCCCAGGTAGGCCTTGTCCTTGAAGTGGATCTGGCAAAGGTTTTGTGCGCCGTAGATACGGAGTTCCGACGCCGGGTCCACGCCGATCATGTTGGCCGCGTTGCCCACATCGTAATACACCTTCAGCGCGGGAGAGTCCACCTGTTCCAGCACGAACAGGCTTTGCTTGGCGGTCAGCAGGCTTTCCATGCCGATGGTGACGCCTTCATCCAACGCCGCGGGCGCCAAATCCTTGAAGGCCGCCACCGCTTTCTCAATGCCGCCGTGAGTGGCCAGTTCGCACTTGCCGAAGAACACCGGCATGAGGATCTTTGCCTTCAGCGCCTTCGTGATCTGGATGCCGTCCAGCACCCACTGGCTGGCCTTGTCGGAGTTCTTCAGGCAGTCATCGTGCAGCACGTCCAGGTAGGTAGAGACGATGGGCACCCCGGCGGCTGCGCTGGCGGCCAGCATCTTTTCCTGCAGGGCCTTGCTGGAAAGCGGCAACGACGTGCCCTTCTTCGCCGGGCGGCCAAGGGTCACCTGCACGCCCGCAACGCCCAGTTCCTTGGCCTTGGCGAAGCACGCGGGGTCAGTAGCCAGGCCCAGCACGCCATCCATCACGCCCAGCTTCAACCCGGCCGGCGCCGCGCCGCCCGTCATTGCCGCACTCGCCATCGCCGCGCCCGCTGCCAGAAACCCACGCCGACTCACACTTGCACGCATCATCGCACCCGCCCCCCTGTCTCGTTACCAGGCCAGCTTCAGGTTCGCCGGCTCCAGCCGTTCCTCTGACTTCATCATCGCATCCCACGTGATGATGGGTCCGTTGGCGTAGGCGGCCATGCGCCCCAGAATGGCGGTGAGGTTGCTCTTCACGCTTTCATCGGCGTTGTAAATGGGCTTGCCCTCACGGACGGCCCGCACGAAGGCAACCACATTGTTGATAGCGCCCTGCCGGAAGGTATCGTCCTTGTCGGTCCCCACCCAGGCGTTGGGCCCCGTGATGCGCACCGAACCACCATAGTGCGTGTCCGCCGCGCCCTGGATGCCGAATACCCGCACGCACAAGTCAGAGTAATGGCCTAACTGGTGCGAGCTGAAGCTGGCATGCACGTCGTTGGGATACCAGAAGCTCACCACGAAATGGTCATAGG